>NZ_JBFUIU010000481.1:0-6994 GCF_056401695.1 Variovorax sp. P4_D9 | reverse complement strand
GCCTTACACCTACCAAGACCAGGGAATGGACGAGGCGGTCGCGCATGCCATCTGCGCCGCCGCCGACCCGGTGGCGGCGCTGGGGGCCGACCGCGGGCTGTGGGGCGACGCCGCCGGGGACCCGCGGCTGATCGACGCGCTGGGCGGCGCCAGCGTCAGGGTCCGGCAGTTCATCGAGGGAGCACAAGCATGACCGATCGTCTTGCGCAGCGCCATGTCCTGATCACGGGCGCCGGGGGCGGCATCGGGCTCGCCATCGCCGAGGCCTGCCTGGCCGAAGGCGCGCGCTGCACGCTGGCCGACCGGCTGGCAGAGCCGCCGGACGCTGTCGCGCTGCTGCGGCGCAAGCACCCCGCGGCCATGGCCTACGTGGCGGCGGACGTCAGCGACGTTGCGTCGGTGGGCGGCATGCTGTTCGCCGCGAAGGCGGCGCACGGCGACATCCACACCCTGGTCAACAACGCCGCGCTGTTCGACATGGCACCGCTGCTCGAGAGCGACGAAGCCTCTTTCGACCGGCTGTTCGCGGTCAACGTCAAGGGCATGTTCTTCGTCATGCAGCGGGTACTGCAGCACATGGTCGATTCCAAAGTCGCGGGAGCCTCGGTGATCAACATGGCCTCGCAGGCCGGCCGCCGCGGCGAGGCGCTGGTGTCGCACTACTGCGCCACAAAGGCGGCTGTCATCAGCTACACGCAGAGTGCCGCCCTGGCGATGGCGCCTCATGGCATCCGCGTCAACGCCATCTCGCCGGGCGTGGTCGACACGCCGATGTGGAGCCACGTCGATGCGCTCTTCGCCCGGTACGAGGGACTTCAGCCGGGCGAGAAGAAGCGCCAGGTCGGGCTCGAAGTTCCGCTCGGCCGCATGGGAACGCCAAACGACATTGCCGGCGCGGCAGTGTTCCTGGCCAGCGACGAGGCGCGCTACATCACGGCGCAGACGCTCAATGTCGACGGTGGTAATGTCATGAGCTGAAGGTTCAGGCGAAAGGACCGCTTCATGACATCGCTGCGCCAACGCCATCTGCCTCGCGATCGAAAGCCCGAACTCGAGCGCGACATCACGCGCTCTCCTTCGCTGGGCTATGAATCGCCCGAGGACGCAGGGCTGGTGCGCTGCCTCGCCCATGGGTTTCCCAGCCCGCTGGTGCGCTGGCATTTCCATGAAGAGTACGAACTGCACCTGATCACCGAAACCTCGGGCCGGGCCTTCGTCGGCGACTGGATCGGGCCCTTCCACCCGGGCCACCTGGTGCTGTGCGGGCCTCGGCTACCGCACAACTGGATCTCGCTCGATGTCCCCGAAGGCGGCGCCACAGGCCGCGACCGCGTGATCCAGTTCCGCCACGATCCGATCGAGCGCGCCGCGGGCGAGATTCCCGAGCTGCGCGAAGCGCTGCAACTGCTCGACCGGGCCCGCCACGGCATCGAGTTCTTCGGTTTCGAGGAGCGCGCGCTGGCGCACTGGGACGCGATCAAGGCCGCCCGCGGCCTGCAGCGGCTGGCGCTCTTCCTCGGCTACCTGGCCGAGCTGGCGCGCTGCAGCGACTACCGCCTGCTGTCGAACGTGCAGATGCAGGGTGTCGAGGGCGACGCCGAGGTCGACCAGGTCAACGCCATCGTCAACCGCATCACCTCGAACCTCGCGGAGCCGGTGGCGATGGCCGACATCGCCAGCGAACTCGGCATGAGCGAGAGCCGCTTCAGCCGCTTCTTCAAGCGCTCGACCGGCAACAGCTTCACCGATTTCGTCAACCGCGTGCGCATCAACAGCGCCTGCCACCTGCTGATGCAGACCGACCACTACGTGACCGACATCTGCTACCAGGTCGGCTTTAACAACGTCGCCAACTTCAACCGCCGCTTCCTCGAGATCAAAGGCATGACGCCGACCGAGTTCCGCCGGCAGAGCGACAGCCGCTTCGGCAGCATGGCCTGACCCTGCACGGCCGGTTTAATCATCCATGTACCTCGGACTCGATCTGGGAACCTCGGAGCTCAAGGGGCTGCTGCTCGACCGCGAGCACCGCATCGTCGCCCTGGCGCGCGCACCGCTCACGGTCAGCCGGCTTGCGCCGCTGTGGTCCGAGCAGGCGCCCTCGCAGTGGTGGACGGCACTCGAGTCGGTGATGGCAACGCTGTGCAGAGGTCATGCCGAATCGCTGGGGGCGGTGCGCGCGGTAGGACTGTCGGGCCAGATGCACGGCGCGGTCGCGATCGATGCGGCGGGCGAGGTGCTGCGCCCGGCGATCCTCTGGAACGACGGCCGCAGCGCAGCCCAGTGCGACGAACTGACGGCGCGGGTGCCACGACTCGCGGCCATCGGCGGCAATCTCGCGATGCCGGGCTTCACAGCGCCCAAGCTGCTCTGGATGCGCGAGCACGAGCCGGCCTTGTTTGCACGCATCGCCTGTGTCCTGCTGCCCAAGGACTGGCTGCGCTTCATGCTGAGCGGCACGCTCGCCAGCGACATGTCGGACGCCTCGGGCACGCTGTGGCTGGACGTTGCGGCGCGCGACTGGTCCGACGAACTGCTGACCGCCTGCGGGCTCGCCCGCGGACAGATGCCCAGGCTGGTCGAAGGCAGCGCCGTGGCAGGCCGGCTCAAGCCCGAGCTGGCCGCACGCTGGGGCCTGCCGGCCAGCGTTCCGATCGCCGGCGGCGCCGGCGACAACGCGGCTAGCGCCGTGGGCATGGGCCTCATCGGCGCCGGCCAGGGCTTCGCGTCGATCGGCACCTCGGGTGTCATCTTCATCGGCGGCGAACGCTTCGAGCCCAATCCCGCGCAGGCCGTGCATGCCTTCTGCCACGCCCTGCCCGGGCGCTGGCACCAGATGTCGGTGATGCTCTCGGCCTCCAGCGCGGTGGACTGGGCGGCGCGCTGCTTCGGACTCGGCGACGCGCCGGCGCTGCTCGCCGCGGCGGCCAGCCTCGATGCCGAAGGTCGCCGACGGGCGCCCCTGTTCCTGCCCTACCTGTCGGGTGAACGGTCGCCGCACAACGACCCGCGGGCGCAGGGCGTGCTGTTCGGGCTGACCCAGGCGCATGGCCCGGCCGACATCGCCTACGCAGTGGTCGAAGGCGTCAGCTTCGGATTGCGCGACGGGCTGGACACGCTCACCCGGCCGGCGGCTGAGCTGGTGCTGGTCGGCGGCGGCGCGCGCAGCGCCTGGTGGGCGCAGTTGCTGGCCGACGTGCTCGACGTCCCGCTCGCCGTCTGCGAAGGCAGCGAGGCCGGCGGCGCCCTGGGCGCGGCCCGGCTGGCCTGGCTGGCCGATGGGGGAACCGAATCGGAGGTCTGCCGCCGCCCGCGCGTACTGCAGCGATTCGAACCGGCAGCGGGCGCTGCGGCGCTTCACCGCCTGCGCCACACACGCTTCAGGGCGCTGTACGAAGCCCTGAAGCCCTGCTTCGCCTAGAGTCCRAGTTGGCCAAAGGAAGTCCGCAGCCCCGCATAATCGGTCGGACCGCTGCTTTCCGGTGGGTTCCCGGTGGCCGACAACCAGGCCGCAATGCTCGGCAGCCGGCGGTCGAAATACGTCTGCAGCGGGGCCCAGTTGCCGCTGTCGCTGTGGGCTTCGGTGATCTCGAGCGCCTCGACCGCGATGGTCCGCAGGCTGGTCACCATGGCCAGCGATCGGCCGTCCAGAAGTTGCAGCGTCACCTCGCGACCCTGGGCCAGGATCTCGCCGAGGATGCGCCGGTGCACCGCATAGTCGGCCCAGCTGCGTTTCACGCAGGCATCGTTGAGCTCGCGGAACACCCAGTGCATGTTGTTGGCGAACATCGCCGCCACCTGCCCGGCCTGGCGCAGGCTTTGACGCGACGCGGCCAGTTGCAGCCGCGCCGCCCAGGCAATCGCCAGCAGCACGCCCCCGGTCTGCACCCATGCCGCCCACTCGGCCGAAGTCGAGGGGCGGTAGAACCACCCCACGAGCCCCAGCGCAATGCCGCCGGCCGCGATCGCCGCTCCAAGTTTCTGCATGGTCATTCCAAGAACGGGGGGCCGCTTCGCTCTCAGTCGCGCGGCCCCTCCCTGCCGAACATCTTCCGGATCGCCGCGACGCCGGCCACCAGGGCGTTGGCGTAGTTCGCATGCGGATCGACTGCCGCCTCGATGGGCAGATAAGGAAGCGCTTCTTCCATCACGTAGTCGGTCGCTTCGAGCAAGACCCAATAGAACTCGCCCTCTTCGAGTTCTTGCACGGTCAGCGCGATATTCCGCAATTGCGACATGGAGTTAGGAGGGTTTTCGGAAAGTACGTTTCGATCCTATTCAGCCCGGTTGATAACGCCTAGTCACAATTTCACGATTCGTTGCAAATGTGACTACTCGTAATTAAAAAAACAAGCACCGCATGCGCCAAATGCGCATTTGTAGGCGGTTTGCAACTTCCGCCAAGTTTCACCTACGTGCAATTCTCCCGCAGCGGCTTAAGCTGAAGCATCCCATCCACGCGCGGAGGAGCCATGAAGCATTTCACCCTGGACCCCCACATGACCGCTGCGGTCGGCGGCGCCTTCTATCCGACCGGCCACACCTTCGTGATGTTTCCGGATGCGAAAGACGCCAGCCGCGTGGGCCATCAGCTGCTGGAAGACGGCTTCAGCGGCGACGAGATCTACCTGATTCCGCCCGAGGTGGTGCTAGAACAGATCACACCCACCGTGCGGGAGGCCGACAGCACGCTGCCCTCGGCCGGCACCGACGCCGCCACGGTCCGCGCCTACACCAAGCTGGCGCGAGAAGGCCACACGGCGCTGCTGGTCAGGACCCGGGACGAAGCCGCCGCGAGCCGGCTGATGAAGCACGTGCGCACGGCGCCGTTCTCGATCGCACAGCGCTACCGCATGCTGGTGATCGAAGACCTCTGAAGGGCCGCGCCGCCGCGTCAGGCGCCGGCGGCCCGCAGCACCGTGCGGGCCATCGCCTGCGCCAACTCCTGCTCGCCCAGGCAGACCGTGACCGCGTCCTGCTGGGTCAGCAGGTGCGCCTCGTCCTCGTTGTGGCTGCGGATCACGGTCTCGATGGCCGGATTCAGCGTCCGGGCCGCCTCGATCATCTGCCGCACGTTGATCGCGTCCGCAGTGGCGATCACCAAAACCCGGGCACGGGCGACATGGGCCTGTATCAGCACCGAAGGATCGGCCGCATCGCCCCACACCGCGGCCATGCCCTCGCCGCGCAGCCGCTCCACGATGGCTCGGTTCTGCTCCGCGACCACGAATGGAACGTCGTTGGCAGCCAGCGCCGCCGCGATGCGCCGGCCGACCCGGCCGTAGCCGACCAGGACCACCTGCCGCGACAGGTACTTCGCCTCGGTGTGGATCGGCAACTCGGCCAGCGGGTCGTCGCGCGACGCCAGCCCGCGCGCGAAGGACGAATGCGCATGCAGCCATTGCTGAACCGGCCCGATCAGGCTGAACCACAGCGGATTGCTGGCGATCGAGATCAGCGCGCCCGCCAGCAGCAGGCTCTGCCCCTCGGGCGGCAGCAGGCCGAGCGAAGCGCCCAGCGCCGCGAGGATGAACGAGAACTCGCCGATCTGCGCCAGGCTGGCGCTGACCGTGAGCGCGGTGCCGAGCGGATAGCGCAACAGCAGCACCAACGCGCAGGCCGCCACCGACTTGCCGACCACGATCACCAGCACCACCGCCAGCACCTGCAGCGGCCGCTCGATCAGCACCGCCGGGTCGAACARCATGCCGACCGAGACGAAGAACAGCACCGMGAAGGCGTCGCGCAGCGGCAGCGATTCYTSSGCCGCGCGGTGGCTGAATTCCGACTCGCGCATCACCACCCCGGCAAAGAAGGCGCCGAGCGCGAACGACACACCGAACAGCGCCGCCGATGCGAAGGCGAWGCTGACCGCGGCGGCCACCACGCAGAGCGTGAACAGCTCGCGCGAATTGGTGCGTGCCACCTGCCACAGGATCCACGGGAACACCCGCCGTCCGACAACCAACATCAGGAGCACGAAGCCACCGACCTGCAGCAGCGTGAGCCCCAGCGTCTGCCAGACCGGCGGGCCGGTATCGGCCAGCGCGACGCCGCCCAGCGCCCCGGCCAGCGGGGGCAGCAGGACCAGCACCAGCACCATGGCAAGGTCTTCGACGACCAGCCAGCCGATCGCGATGCGGCCCGTGAAGGTCTCCAGGACGCCCAGGCTCTCGAGCGCGCGCAGCAGCACCACCGTGCTGGCCACCGACAGTGCCAGCCCGAACACCAGCGCAGCGCCCAGACCCCAGCCCCAATAACTGGCTAGCGCGCCACCGAACAGCGTCGCCACCGCCATCTGGACCAGGGCGCCGGGCAGCGCGACCTTGCGCACCGCCAGTAGATCGTCGAGCGAAAAATGAAGGCCGACACCGAACATCAGCAGCATCACGCCGATCTCGGCCAGCTGCGCGGCGATGCCGGCATCGGCGACGAAGCCGGGCGTGAAGGGCCCGATGATCACGCCCGCGAGCAGGTAGCCCACGAGCGCCGGCAGCCGCAGCCGGATCGCCAGGAAGCCGAGCACCAGCGCCAGCCCGAGGCCGGCGGCGATGGTGTTGATCAGTGAAACGCTGTGGGGCATCGGCTTGCATTCTGCAAGAACGACGCCCGTGACGGCCTCAGGTGGCCATCTTTCCGGTACGGGCGTTGACCAGTTCCTCGGGCTCCTGGGCCTCGATCCAGGACTCGTTGTTGAGGCCCGCCTGCAGGCGTTCGGTGTCGAGCGCGTCGGTCCATTTGGCGACCACGATCGTGGCCACGCCATTGCCGATCAGGTTGGTGAGCGCCCGGGCTTCCGACATGAAGCGGTCGATGCCGAGGATCAGCGCCAGCCCCGCCACCGGCACATGGCCGACCGCCGACAGCGTTGCCGCCAGCACGATGAAGCCGCTGCCGGTGACGCCGGCGGCGCCTTTCGATGTCAGCAGCAGCACGCCCAGCAAGGTGATCTCCTGCATCAGCGTCATCGGCGTGTTGGTGGCCTGCGCAATGA
>NZ_JBFUIU010000480.1:0-7016 GCF_056401695.1 Variovorax sp. P4_D9 | reverse complement strand
GGGCACCTCGACCGGCGTGGTGGTCGATCTGCTGCCGCAGGTACTCGAAGCCCTGGAGCACAGTCACCCCGGCATCGACGTCGAGGTCAGCATCCTGGGCTCGAACGAGGCGATGTCCCGGCTCGCCATGGGCACGATTGACATCGGCCTGGTGGCGGTGCCGCAGCCGCCGCTGCGCGACCTTGTCGTGACGCGCTGGCGCAGCCAGCCGATGATGGCCTTCGTGCCGCGCAAGTGGAAGACGCCGCAGCGCGCGACGCCGAAGTGGCTGGCCCAGCAGCCCTTGATCGCCAACGACAGCAGCACCCACATGTACCGGTTGACGACCGAATGGTTCGCGGCCGCGGGCGAGGCGCCGCGGCCCCGCATCGAGCTCAACTACGACGCCGCGATGCGCAGCCTGGTGGCCGCCGGCTACGGCGCCGCGGTGCTGCCCTTGCTGCCGGCCAGCGACAACCCGAGCGACGAGCGCATGCGCATGCTGCCGCTGCGGCCGACGCTGGTGCGCCGGCTGGGCATCGCGCACCGGCCGCGCGCGGCGCTGGATGGCGCGACCGAGAGCGTGCTGCGGATCCTGGAGACGTTCAGCCAGCGCTAGGCTGGGCAGCGGTCAGAACGCCCGGCCGACCACCGCCAGTGCGAATACGATCACGCCCAGCACAAGGTTCACGCTGACCAGCTTGCGAATCGTGTTCAGGTTCGCTGCCGCCACCGGCCATTCGCGCGCCGCGACCGCGCGCAGCAGTCGCGGATAGGGCGCGAAGCGCAGGTGCAGGAACAGCGCCATCATCACCAGCCCGAGCGTCAGCATCGCATGCACGCTCCAGTGGACCCGGGCGAAGCCGCCGCGCGTCCAGACCAGCAGCAGGCCGGTCGCCAGCAGCACGCCGATGGCGGCCGAGACGCCGGCGAAGAAGCGCGACAACGCCGCCGCCATGAAGGGCAGGCGCAGCGGCGGCTCGAGGCAGGCGACCGCGGCAGGACGCACCGCGAAGTGCATCGTCGCCATGCCGCCGACCCAGAAGGCGGCGGCGAGCAGGTGGAGGAACAGCAGGAGGGCGGGAAGAAGAGGCATGGCGTAGCGTAGAGCAGAACGCCGATGCCCGCCGCCTCAGCGGGGTTTCTCGAATCCGCTGCCGATCCAGGTCTCCGCGCTGGCGGCGCTGAGCTTGAAGTCCGGCTTCACCCGCAGCTCGGCAAGCTCGCTGCCGGATTCGTCGTGGGCCCGAAGCATCGCGTGCGGGTTGTCCTCATCGGGCACGATCTGCAGCGACACGCGGATGCGTTCCGAGCCGGCGCCCACGCTGACGCTCTTGTTCAACTGCGCGTGCAACTGCTGTTCGTGTCGGCGCAGCACCTCGGACGCGGTCTTCACCAGCGTGTGGAAGGCCGGCGCATCGAGCGGCTTGGGGTTCTTCTTGTCGCGGCCCATGGTCCAGGGGCCGACCAGCGCCGGCTCGGGGTCGCCTTGCCGGGTCATCGCCACGGCCCAGCCGTCGTCGTCTTCGTTCTTGATCACGCGGGCGGTCCAGAGCTCGTCGCTCCAGACCGTGGCTTCCTGGATCGGAGGGGCAGTGTCTGTCATGTGTGCATTCAAAAAATGGAAAGACCGGTGCGGGTCGCGAACAGCTCGAGCGCCTTCAGGCCCAGCAGCGAGTTGCCGTTGGCGTCGAGCGCCGGAGACCAGACGCACAGTGTCAACTGGTCGGGCACCACGGCGACGATGCCGCCGCCGACGCCGCTCTTGCAGGGCAGGCCGATCGAGAAGGCCACGTCGCCGGCGGCGTCGTAGGTGCCGCAGGTCAGCATTAGCGCGTTGATGCGGCGCGTATGGCGTTCGGTCGTGACCTCGGGCTCGCCGTCGATCGGGTGCGCGCCGTCGCGGCACAGGAAGGCGGTGGCGCGCGCCAGTTGGCGGCAGTTCATGCGGATCGCGCACTGGTGGAAGTACAGGCTCAGCACTTTGCGCACGTCGTTGTCGATCTTGCCGAAGCTCTTCATGAAGTTCGCCAGCGCGATGTTGCGGAAGCCGGTCACGGCCTCAGAGGCGGCCACTTCCTCGTCGTAGGCGATCGCTTCGCCGCAGAGCGCCGACATCAGCGCCAGCAGGTCGGCCTTGGCGTGGCCCAGGCTCACGAGCCGGTCGGCGACCGCGATCGCGCCCGCATTGATGAAGGGATTGCGCGGTACGCCGTGCTCGTGCTCGAGCTGCAACAGCGAGTTGAAGGGGTTGCCCGAAGGCTCGCGGCCGATGCGCTCCCACAGCGCTTCGCCGAGCCGCCGCATCGCCAGCGTCAGCGTGAACAGCTTCGAGATGCTCTGGATCGAGAACGGCGTGTCGGCGTCGCCGGCCGAGGCCTCCTGGCCGTCGCAGGTTCGCAGTGCGATGCCGAACTGCTGCGCCGGCACCCGCGCCAGCGCCGGGATGTAGCTGGCCACCTGGCCCTCGGCGCCGAGCAGCGGACGGAGTTCGGCGTTGATGGCGTCGAGCACGGGCTGAAACTTCATGTGTCGGCTCCTGGCCGGCGATTCACCAGCACGATGCCGAGCGCCACGCCGGTTAGCGCCAGCACCAGTTGCAGCGTCAGCGCCTCCGCCAGCAGCGCCACGCCGAACACCAGCGCGAACAGCGGCGTGAGGAAGGTGAAGGAGGAGATGCGGGTGGCCGGGTAATGGCGCAGCAGCCACATCCAGGCCAGGTAGCTCGCGAAGGCGCCGATCACGGTCTGCAGGCCGATCGAGATCCAGGCATAGCCCGAGTAGGCGAAGCCCCAGCGCTCGCCGAGCAGCAGCGACAGCAGCGGCGAGACCGCGGCGGTCACCGCGATTTGATAGAAGAGCGTCTTCTCGGCACTGGCGGTGGCGAGCCGGGTGGTGCGGATGGTCAGCGTGGTCAGTCCCCACATCACGCCCGCGGCCAGGGCCAGCRCATCGCCGCGCAATTGCGCCGAGGTGCTGTGGCCGAAACTCTCGCTGAAGGCCAGCACCACGCCCGCGAAAGCGATCGCAAGACCGATCCATTGCAGGCCGCGCAAGCGCTCGGCCACCACCCAGCGCGGCAGCAGCAATGCGACCACGAAGGGCGAGGTGTAGAGGAACACTGTGAGCCGAGAGGCCGTCGTGAGCTGCAGCCCGAGGTAGATGCAGGTGAACTCGCCCGCGAACAGCGCGCCGGCCAGCAGGCCGCCCGGCAGCGTGCCGTCGCGCTCGAACAGCGGCACGCCGCGGCGCGCGCACCAGGCCCACAACAGCACGACCGCGCCGATCATGCGGATCGAGGCCTGCCACAGCGGCGGCACTTCGCCGACCGTGGTCTTGATCAGGATCTGCTGCAGGCCCCAGAAGGCGCAGCAGGCGAGCAGCAGGGCCGTGGCGCGGGGGTCGAGATGTTCCTTGCGTTCGATCATTCCTGGTGTCTCTGTTCTTCTTGTGGTGCGGCCGGCGCAAACCGTCAGGGGGACGCGACTGTATAAGGCGGGCGGCCGCGCGTGCCGACCATCAGTGCGGGCAGCACCACCTCGACGTCGGACACGCTGCGCGCGGCGCGGTCCAGCGCCGCGCCCATGGCGCGCGAGGGCACGCAGCCCTGCAGGTAGACCCAGCGCCGCTGGATGACGACCCACACGCTGGCGCGCCGCACGCCCGGCACGGCGGCCAGTGCAGCTTGCACCTTGGGCGCCAGCGGCTTGTCGTAGCGGTAGGCATTGCTGTCGGCGCAGCGCCCGGCCAGCCAGCAACTGGTGCCGCGCTCGAGGCGCGAGTGCATCTGCGCACGGCGTTCTTCCGCGGTCAGCAGCGGGCCTTCGGGCACCGGGCAATTGGGCATGCCCGACGCGACCTGGAAGAAAGGGTCGTCGAACCAGTTCTTCTTGTCGGGCTTCGGCGTCTCCTGTGCAGCGGCGGCTTCGACCGCGCAGGCCAGCGCCAGCAGCACCGCCGGCGCGGCCTTCAAAGCGGATGCTCCGTGTAGAAGCGCCCGCCGTGGAACAGCAGCGGCGAGGCGCCCGCGCTGTGCATGCAGCGCTCGACCTCGCCGACGAAGATCACGTGGTCGCCCTCGTCGTAGCGGCTGCGGTTGAAGCACTCGAAGCTGGCCGCGGCACCCACCAGCACCGGCGCGCCGCCGAGGCCTTCGGTGTAGTCGACCTCACGCCAGCGATCGACGTTCTTGGTCGCGAAACGCTCCGCGAGGCTCTTCTGGTTGGCGGCCAGGATGTTGATCGCATAGTGCGAGCCGGTGCGCAGGGCCGCCATCGAGGCCGCGCTGCGCGCGAGGCTCCACAGCACCAGCGGCGGATCGAGCGAGACGGAATTGAATGAGTTGGCCGTCAGGCCCACCAGCGTGCCGTTCGCGGCCCGCGCAGTGACGATGGTCACGCCGGTCGCGAACATGCCGAGCGATGCGCGGAACTCGTCGATGGAGAAGGAAGGCGGTTGCGCCTGGGCGGGAGCGGTCACGGGGGAGCGGGGCAGTTGGAGGTCCATTTTGGCCGATCGGCCGCGCGGCCGTCTGTCTTCCGCTCAGTGCGGTCAACCGAAGAACCAGTAGCCGACGCCGATCGCGGCCACGACGCCGGCCAGTTCCGCCAGCAGCGCGCAGCCGACCGCATGGCGCGCACGCTGGACCCCGACCGCGCCGAAGTACACCGCCAGCACGTAGAAGGTGGTCTCGGTGCTGCCCTGGATGGTGGCCGCGACCCGCGCCGCGAAGCTGTCGACGCCCTGGCTCTGCATGGTCTCGATCAGCATCGCGCGCGCCGCGCTGCCCGAGAAGGGCTTGACCAGCGCGGTCGGCAGGGCGTCGACGAAGCGCGTGTCCCAGCCGGTCCGGGCCACCGCCCAGCGGATGCCTTCGAGCGCCAGGTCGAGCGCGCCGGAGGCCCGCAGAACTCCGACCGCGCACAGCATCGCGACCAGGTAGGGCAGCAGGTTCTTGGCGACGTCGAAGCCCTCCTTGGCGCCTTCGATGAAGCACTCGTAGACCTTGACCCGCCGGATCGCGCCGACCAGCAGGAAGCCGATGATCAGCCCGAACAGCGTCAGGTTGCCGAGCAGCGAGGACAGCGTTGCCAGCGCCGCGGCCGACAGCGTGGCCAGCAGCGCCATGAAGCCGCCGAGCAGCAGCGCGCCGGGCAGCAGGTAGGCCAGCACCACCGGGTCCCAGAGCCGAAGCCGCTGCATGATGGCCACCGACAGCAGTCCGGCCAGCGTCGAGGCGCTGGTCGCCAGCAGGATCGGCAGGAACACCAGCGTCGGGTCTGCCGCGCCCTGCTGCGCGCGGTACATGAAGATCGTCACCGGCAGCAGCGTCAGCGAGGACGCATTGAGCACCAGGAACAGGATCTGCGCGTTGCTTGCCGTGTCCTTGCGCGGGTTCAGCGTCTGCAACTCGCGCATCGCCTTGAGCCCGATCGGCGTCGCCGCGTTATCCAGCCCCAGCGCATTGGCGGCGAAGTTGAGCGTGATCAGGCCGAGCGCCGGATGCCCGGCCGGCACCTCGGGCATCAGCCGGCGGAACAGCGGCCCGAGCAGCCGTGCCAGCCGGTCGACGATGCCCGCGGCCTCGGCGATGCGCAGGAAGCCGAGCCACAGCGTGAGCGTGCCGAACAGCAGCACCATCACCTCGACCGACAGCCTGGCCATCGCGAACAGGCTCTCGACCATGGCGGCGAACACGCTGGCGTCGCCGCCCAGCAGCCAGCGGCTCAGCGCCGCGGCCGCCGCGGTCAGAAAGAAGCCAAGCCACAGTCCGTTGAGCACGCCGATCCCCTGGTTGCGAATGCGCGCCGATCATAGGGGGCGCGACAATGCGCCCATGAGATGGCGTCGCAGGGAGTTGAATCGCGCAGAGTTGTGGCTTGCGCTGGGGGCCTGGGCGGCGCTGCCGGGGCGCGCGCAGGCCGCGCCGCGCTGGCGGGCCAACCCCTTCACGCTCGGCGTGGCGAGCGGCCAGCCACGGGCCGATGGCGTGGTGCTGTGGACCCGGCTGGCGCCCGAGGCCGATGACCTGGACCGGATCGCCGATGCGGCCTGCGTCGTGCAGTACGAGATCGCCACCGATGCCGCCCTGAAGCGCGTGGTTGCCCGAGGGGAACTCGCGACCGATGCATCACGCGGCTTCAGCGTGCATGTCGTGGCACTGGGCCTGCAGCCCCAGCGCGACTACTGGTACCGCTTTCGCTGCGGCGATGGGCAGAGCCCGGTCGGCCACACGCGCACCGCCCCGGCGCCGGACGCGGATGTGCGCCGCCTGAGGCTCGCGCTCGCTTCCTGCCAGCACTATGAGCAAGGCTTCTTCGTCGCGCACCGGGAGATCGCCGCGCGCGATCTCGACTTCGTGCTCTTCGTCGGCGACTACATCTACGAAGGCAGCAGTCCCGCGTACAGGCTGCGCCAGCACGGCGCGCCGACGCCGCACACGCTGGCCGCCTACCGCGAGCGGCATGCGCTCTACAAGCGCGACCCCGACCTGCAGGCCGCCCATGCCGCCCATCCGTGGATCCTGACCTGGGACGACCACAACGACTACTCCGGCGACCGCGAGCCCACCCACGACGACACGGCGCGCTTCCTGCGGCGGCGGGCCGCGGCCTACCAGGCCTACTTCGAGCACATGCCGCTGGCGCTGCCGCCGCAGGGCGCCGAGATGCGCATCCACGACCGCTTCGCCTGGGGCCGGCTGGCCGAGCTGTGGACCCTCGACTGCCGCCAGTACCGCAGCCACCATGCCTGCCCCGATCCGGCGCGCGATGTCGGCCGCAGCGTGACCGCCTGCACCGAACTGGCCGATCCCGCGCGGACGATGCTCGGCGCGGATCAGGAGCGCTGGCTGGCGCAGGGGCTGGCCGGCTCGAGCCGGCCATGGAAGCTGCTCGGCCAGTCGACGCAGATGAGCGCCACCGGCATCGACACGCCCGAGGGACGCCGGACCTGGACCGATGGCTGGGATGGCTACCCCGWGGCCCGGCGGCGCCTGCTGCAGGGCGCCGCCGAGGCCGGCGTGGACAACCTGGTGG
>NZ_JBFUIU010000479.1:0-7019 GCF_056401695.1 Variovorax sp. P4_D9 | reverse complement strand
CTCCAGACTGGCTGCAGTCGAATGTCGGCGGCTGACGACAGCAGACCTTCGGGTTTTTCTTCGCGAACGGCCGATCTACCTTCGGAGCTTGACCTTCGGCGACCGCCACGAGCAAATTCGAGTTCGTCGACCGCGTCAGATCCTGGTAGCAACGGACGACCAGCGTGTGACCGCCCGAGGGCCCCACGTGCTCGTCTGGGCCCGGGCCGCCTGTTCGTGACATTCGAAAGCAACCAAAGCCGGACAGGTGGCGTCGCCCATGCGCGCTGTCGATACAACAGCCAGTCGGGCCAGCGGCGAGTCGTCGACCTCGGTCAGCGCTTGCGAGTGCGGCCGCTCGGCCACGTCCGGCAGGCGAGCACAGCCGACGACGCCCAGGGCGCGATCAGCCACAGGCCGGCCGACGCCGAGCGGCGCCAGCGTGGCGCGCGCGGAGGGCGTAGCGGCAGCGCCGGATGGCCGTCCTTCGCGGCCGGGTGCTGGCCCCCCTTGGCGCCCAGGTGTGTTCATGCCGTGTCCCCCACCCTCAGGCCGCCAGGGGCCACGGCTCGGCGCCAAGTGGCAAGACGACCTCGGTCCGCACCCGGTCAGGGGCCTGCACCGGCCCCATGTGGCCCAGGCCGTCGAAGTGCACACGACGACAGATCGGCAGCAACCGCTGGAGCACATCCAGCACCTGCCGCGCCGGCAGGGGCGAACGGCTGCCCCCGAGCAAAGTCACCGGCATTTGCAGCTGGCGGTAGGCCGCCGGGGGCACCCGGTCGGCGAACAGCGCTTCGAACTCGGCGTGCACCTTCGGCATCAGTCTGGCCAGTGCCTGCCGTCGCGCCTCGCTCAGCCGCGCCCAGCTGCCGTCGCCGGACCAGTAATCGACGAACATCTGCGCCGCCCGGTGCAGCACGCCCGACATCACCTGCATCCCGATGCGCCGACCGATGCCGCCGATCCAGTCGGCCGATTCGCGCGTCACCGTGTGGTGCCTCAGCAGCTCGAAGCGCACCGGCTCGTAAAGCGTCAGGCTATGCACGAGTTCAGGCCAGCGCAGCGCGATCTGCAGGGCCACCGCGCCGCCGTAAGAATGGCCCAGCAGGTGCACCCCGGTGCGTGGCAGCAGCGGTGCCAGCTGCCGCGCCTCGTCGTCCAGCGACACCGGCTTGCCGGTCGGCCAATGCGCCGCGCCGGCGTAGCCAATCAATTCAGGCGTCAGCACCTCGGCGTGCGCCGCCAGGGCCTGCCGATAGGCGTCCCACTGACGCGGAGATGCGGCACTGCTGTGTAGGCAGATCAGTCGCGCGGCGGTGCCGTTCGACGGGTTCAGCAAGCGGGTGGTGGACATGGTGCACTCCTGTGAAGCGGCAAACGGCCGTGCTGCGAAGCATCGACACGGCTGGTATCTCCCGCATGTCGCGATACGCACACTGCGTTGCAAAGGGGTATTCGCCATCGCGGCGTGTATCGGCCTTGTATCCGGGTCGATGCCCTGCACATGCGGGCGATGGTCAGCGACGGTCAGGTCCAACGCGGTTTTCGCTATCCGGTCAAGGGCACACCGTGCGAGTTCGTGCTGGGCCAGCAGTTTCGCGCCTACCCGTCCAGGCTACGCGAACTGTTCGCGATCGACGAGGATGTGCAGTTGCCCGGTGCCGAGAGTTACGCGGGGCTGCCGTTGAACGACGCGCAGGGCCGCGCCCCGGGCATCATCGGCGTGGTCTCGCGCTAGCCCGTGGTCAACGTCGAGCGCATTGAGTCGATGCTGCGCATCTTCGCCGGGCGCGCCTCGGCCGAAACCGAACAGCTGCGCGCGCGAGGCGCTGCAACGCTCCGAAGCCAGCTATCGCGCCATCTTCGAGGCTGCGGAGGATTCGATCTTCATCCACGACTGGGACAGCGGCGCGATCCTCGACGTCAACCCCAAGGCCCTGCGAGGTCTATGGCTACAGCCACGACGAGTTGTGCCGGCTGTCCTTGGCCGAGCTCAGCACGGGTGAACACTCCTACACCGCCGATGAGGCCCGGCGGCATATCCAGTTGGCCAAGATGGCGCGCTGCCCGCCCTTCGAATGGCACCGTCGCAGCCGCGACGGCAGCCTAGTTGGGACAAGCTTCTTCCGATCATGTCGGTCCTCACAATGGTGATGACCTTGCCGCAGGTCGCGGACCGCCCCGGACGGCATTTCTGCGGAGGACAGCCAAGCCTCGTCCGCAGCAGACCAGTTCTTTCCCTGGCATTCTGATCGGCAGCCCACGGCGCGGCTTCGCACGCGCTGCTATTGCAACAGAGCCAGATCCTCCAGATCCTGCTTGCGCTGCCCCACCCGTCTGCCATAGCTGGCCTGGTTCTTGGTGCACACCAGGCTGTACGGGCGCCCGCGTTTGTCGGTCGCGCAGTCCACGTCGCACCCGTCGCGTCGGATCGTTTCCTCTACATGCCGGCGATCCGATTCACCTGCCTTGAAGGCCCAAATCCGCTGGCGGGGGTTGACTAGGAACTGGCTCAGTTCACCGCAGCGGCGACATTGGCAACCGAGCGCGCCAGCGCGAGTCCAATCGCCGGGCGCTTCGAGGGCAAGCGCCATTCGCGCGCGGAGATGCTCCAGGCAGACGGCGCGCAATCGCTGAACGGCCGCGAGCGTCCGGGTTCCGGTTGTTTCGGTCAGTTGACGGACGGCGGGCAGGATGACAGCGTCCAAACCATAGGTCTTCGGCCAAGCCAGGAGATGACCCACCGTGGAGTCAGCCAGCTTGGCGTCGATCCGCGAAAGCGCCGACACGATGTCGACGACAAAGCCGACATCGATGCGCTGCCTCTGCCATGCAAAATCAGCCTGCAGCACTTGCGCCGGATCGCCCGGCAGCGCCAGAACCAAGGCCTTCCCGGCAGGGACGAGGCCGTCTGCCAGCGAGTCGATTCGCGCGCTGCGAGCCAGCAAGTCAGCGCAGCTGCAAAGGCACATCTCGGCGTTGGAGGCGACGATGCGCTCGACCAATTCTCCGGCCCGCCGCGCGGGCAGCAGGCCCAGGGCCATCAGCACCGCGTCGTTGTCGCTCTTGCCATGGCCGCCCGTGGCGATGATGTCGACCATGATCGCTTCGATGCGTTCTGTGTCCTTAAATCGGGCCATCAATGCGAGCATTCTGGCGCCTTCACTCTCGCCGTCCCGCTGCGAATAGTAGTTGGCCTTGCGCCAGGTGCGCAGCATGTGGCCGGAGAGTTGATGCGCCTCGCGCCACAGGGGCGATTCGCGATCGTCGCCGCTCGCGACCCAGCGTCCGGTCAACTCGCCCAAGTAAGGCAAGGTGACCGGCAAGCCGGCCTGATTGAGAACCGCGAGGCGTCGCTCCTTCGGCCATAGCACCAGCGCCGCCCGACGGTAAGTCCGCTCGAAGGAAGCACCTTCGTTGCCGGTCRCCTCCTGAAAATACTGCTCGTCGGGTTCCATTTCCGACAAGGCGTCGGGTGGGGAAAGTTCTGCGTCGTTGATCGGAAAGTGGCCCATTGCCGCCGGGCTGCCATCGGGGCGGCCCCAGTCGGAGAGAGTTCGACTGCAGTCAATGACTTCGCCGATCTCGAATTCTTCGTCGCTCTCACCATCGTCGCTCCCCCAACGGCGCGACCGGGAATAGCCGGTGTGCTCGGCCGAGCCGCTTTCTTCAATTGTCAGCAGCGCGACATGAAGATCGCAGCCGGACTGCCGGGCCGCCGCGGTGAGCACAGCGGCCGCGGCGGCGTCGGCGCCTTTCAGCGTCGGAAACAACAGTTCGGCCGGCGTGTAGGCGTACTCGAGCGGGAAGACCAGCTTCTCGGGCGTATCGTCGTCAGGCGCTGTCTTGCTAGCAGACCAGCGCTGCAGCAGCGCCTCGAGGCCGGCTTGCTCCTTGTCATAGCTCGGCGGCAGGGGCAAGCGGCCTCGCCCCTGGCGCAGCAGGTTGTAGACCAGCACCACCCGGCAACCCGAGGTCACCGGCAACACCTCGTGCACGCAATCGGCATAGAAGGCTGCGAAGGCCGCTTCCGAGGGATCTTCGCAGCGCACATCCAGCCGCACTTCGCGGCCCTTGTGACGCACCAGCAGTTCGCCGCCCGCGTGCAAAGAGGGCAGCGTGATGATGAGCGTGGCGAACATGCCGGGCGCTTTCTCGGTGTCGCGGTGGCTGACGAAATGACTTCCCTGATCGTAGATCAGGAGCTTGTATAACTCGGCCGCCACTGGTTCGCTCACTCCGAGCCCTGCGGTGGATCGCGCCACGATGGCCTCCAGGGTCCGTGCCCAGCTCTTCCCCTCGATCCGAATCCGATCGGCGCCGATCTGCCAGGTGCGCCGGACGGTGGAGTCGAGCAGGGTCTCTCCACCGCGGCCGTAAGGAGCGCGCTCCGCGACGGCGATGAGTTGCTCGGCCTGTGTCGGCAGCAAGGGTAGGGCAATCGGACCGACGCCGTTTACCTCCAAACGGGGAAGCAGCAGTTCGGTCGCGCCCGCGGCATAGAAGTCCCCGGGTATACGGACCGTGCTCAGCAGCGCGGCCAGTTCGTCAACGATGGAAGACATGTCGTGCTCTCTCAGGGACTCTCAGCACCGGCGAATGGGCGGTGCCAGGGCAATGGTACAAGCACCCCTTGCACGAATTGCCATGCGGCTGCTAGTTCGGCCCCCGCGAATGTTGGTCTTCGCTCTGAACACATCAACGAGACCGCCGAAAAACCGGTCAAGCCGGAGGTCGACTTCTCCTTCGTGGAGGCCGCCCGCGCCGCCCCGTGCCAATATAAGCTGCTGCCCCTACCCCCGAGAGATCAGTGAGCAACGAGGTTCGTCCTCAGCCATTTCGGCGACATTTCGTCGGCGGCGAGCTGAGCCAATCCGGCCTTGGGGTTCCGCTTTCAGCTGTCATGTGCACCCTCGTGGTGAAACGGGGCACGAGTATGGGACGGAGCTCCCAAAGTGAAACCTTGTGCTCGCAACCAACGGAAACTGAAATGCAGCGCCCGCTTACACAAACGCCGTCCGGCTTCGAACCCGAGACGGTGGCGGCCTGGCTGGGCGTCGAGCCGGAGGTGATGGGCAGGTACAGGCGCGTGGTGGCCTCGCCCGATCGACGACGTCTAAACCGAGGCAATCAGCACCGCAACGCTCGACTCGCATGCTCGGCCAGGCCACCCGATCGCCCTGGCGTCGATCGTCGACGCCTACGAAAAACGCGCACTTCACCAACGAAATCGCTCCTGCCTCCACTTGCGCGTACCCGAGCAGGCACGCCCTCGCGCAAGGCGAAATTCAGGGCCGCAGACTTGCCGGGCGGCAGGCAAGTCCGCCGAAACCTCGCGCTTTAGCGTCCCTGGCTCAACCTCTCCCGTCCTTGAAGGGTCAGGAATTGACCGCCTTGCAGATCGGCGGCGACGAATCCATTTGACCTCAGGCGATCGGCAACCTTGTTCAAATCGGTCGTAACCCGCATGGTGTTGGCCTCGAGCAGGGCCTGGAGTGTCTTCCACTGTTCGTCGTTGAGCTGAATCTTCTTCACCATTGCATGCTCCTATGTCTGTTCACACCCCGGCAGATTTTGCCCAACGACCGTCGAAGGGGATGTGCGTTGGCGCACAGAATCACGCCGCTGGCAGCACTCCCGCTGCATCAGACGAAGTCCGGGGCGAAAGAAATAGAAGGACCAGGGACAGCGCTGCGTTCAGTTGGCCGGCATCGCGTCCAAGCGCTTGGCCGAGTCGGCCAGTCCCTCCAGGATGCCCTCAGCAACACGAGCAGGGAAAGCGGGTGGCAATCTCGCAGTCACCTCCTCGATCACGTCCAGCGTCCGCTCGAGAATGTCCTCGATGATTCCTTCGGCCGTCGGACCGTAGAAACACTTGGCCGCCATCGCGTTGAAGTGCCGGCGCTGCACGTCTTTCATGAGGTAGTGACGGTTCTTTCCCGAGACCGCCATAGCGAGCTTGGCCCTGTGCCAAATGAACTGGTTGGGGCCCTTTCCGACCGCCGGCCAGATCGACATGACGTCGTAAAGCGGCGTCAAGCGGTAGAGCCCACCTGCGAACAGATGGATGCTGAAGTTCTTTGCATGCCCGTCCGGTGCGGCCAGCATCCAAAAGAGAATCTGCGTCGTGAGTAGTGTGCGCAGGTCGTCTTGGGCGGATTCCGAATTCCGCAAGACCTGCGCGAGGCTCTGGATCCCTGGCCCGCCGTCTGCCTCGTACTTGAGATGAGGCGATACGCCAAGGGCTTGGCAAAAGTCTTCCTGGGGAAGTCGAAGGTACCAGGTCCCGCTCGCGTGCAATTGGCGGTCGAATCGCTTCACGCTCAGCACGCGTTGGTCGCCGAAGGTCTTGATTTCCGTCTCCGCCACGGAAAGGCCGAATGCCCGAAGGATGGACAGGCACAGCCATTCGTTCTCCACAGAAGTGTTGAGGTCAATTTTCCTGTTCCCGACCAGGCCGAGCGGGAGTTTGAGGATATGCGTGGTCGGCGTCGACCCGTGCGGGCGCAGCCATTGGCCGTCATGCCACAGCAGTGCTGTCTTCTCCTGCGCGCCGGCCAGCGAGATGCGGAAGTCATCCTCATCTTCGTCTGCGCCGAACGCATTGGCGGACACTGACTTCTTGAGCAGCAGCTCGATGTCCTCGTCGTTCAGGGGCGTGCCTTGGATGCTATGGACTCCCTCGGGTACCTCATCCTCCGCGAGAAGCTGCACCGCGCCCACACAATCTCGCCCGATGGCCTTCAGGAGGTCGAATGGCTCCAGTGACGCGGTCTTGAACCGACTCGCGATGCGCTTGCGGATGATCTCGCTGTCTGGCAGCAGGTTGTCGAAATAGTTCTCGACGCGGTCGCCCTTGACAGGAGTGTTCCCGTCGACTCCGAAAGGAAGTGACAAGGACAGCGGGCGGCCGACTTCCGAGTCCATCCAGCCCTGGTCGTACTGGAGCTCCACGGGACCGCGCGTGGGAATGCGCCAGGTACCCACCCTGACACCATTTGCCCATACAGTCAGCGCCTGAGCGTGAGTCTTTCTTC
>NZ_JBFUIU010000478.1:0-7034 GCF_056401695.1 Variovorax sp. P4_D9 | reverse complement strand
CGACATGGTCCTGCGCGTTCGACGGTCGCTACCGGTGCCGGCGACCGCCATCTATTCGCGCACGGACGGCATCGTAGCCTGGGAGACGTGCGTCGAGGAAGACCCATGCGACATCAACGAGAACATCGAGGTTTTCGGCAGTCATTCCGGACTGGGATTCAATGTGCAGGTGCTTTGCGTCATCGCCGAGCGCCTTGCGCAGCCGAACGGGGCGTGGAGAAAAATGGGGAATCGCTTCCTCTCGCCATCGCAATGATTCCACGGGTCCGATGCGGGGCCTTGTTGGGGCGAACGATCGCGTAGACGGAAAACCGAAGGCACTGGGGCCGTTCGAGGGTGCTTCATTGAATTGCGACCCGCGGATCGCTGGCCAAGTAGGTTGACCGGACTCAGGCCGCGAGCCGGTGCCGCAAGAAGAATCGCATCATTTCGTGCGAAGCATCGGGGCCGGTGGCATCGTTCAGCCGCAACCCTTCACTACCGCCGGCCCAAGCATGGCCGGCGCCATGCACGATCCAGAGCTCGCGAACCGGCACGCCACCGGGGCCATAGTCGACCGAACGCGTGTAGGCACGTCGTCCTTCGTTGGCATCCGTGGTAGTGCTCAGCGATTTGAAGGGCAGCGGCTGATCCTGAGCGATTCGGGGTGGGGCGTGAATGGCCTCGGCATTGGACGGATGCACTATCGCGTCTGCGTCACCGTGGAAGACGATGCTTGCGACCGTATGTGGGAGCTCTGCGTCCAACGATGCGGCGTCCTCGTCCTCCGTCCGCAGACGGGGGCCACCGGACATCAATCGCATGCCCGAGTACACGTCGTGCGCAAGGCCGGCGGGAGCGCCGGAGTGCACACCGAGCGCGGCATACAGCCGTGGATAGTCTCGTACCAGCACCGCGGCCATCGCGCCGCCGGCCGACATGCCGGCCACGTAGATCCGCGCCGGGTCGATGTCGTGATCGCGCATCACCTCCCGGGTCATGGCTGCGATCACGGCGGCGTCGCCCTCGCTGTTGGAGGGGTCCTGCAACGCATACCAGGTCCAACAGCGCAAGGGGTGGGCAGACAGCGACTGCTCGGGATACAGCACCAGCGCCCCCGACGACTCGGCGGCTTCGTTCATGCGGGTGCCGGCGGCGAACTCCTCGGCGCTTTGCGAACAACCGTGCAGCATCACGAGCAAGGGCGCCTGGCGGCGACTGCGCCGCGCCGGCTCGTAGAGCATGTAGCGACGTTGCGGACTCTTGCCGTAGTGTCCCTCGATGAATCGTCCTGAAGCCCCTGTCTTGGCACCTGACGCGGGTCGTCGCAGGCCTGCGACTACGTCAAGCACCGCACGCGGCGGCGCGCCGCCCACGCGGTTCAGCCAGGCCTTGCACCATCGCCACGCGGCACTCATGGGGGCCGGCCCGACGTTCTCGGGGCGGGGGCGCGTTCGCTTGAAGAGCGCCACGTTACTTCGCCCTCGGCGGCGGCGCGTTTGATTGCTTCACGGGTTCTGACAGACCGTTCGCAAGGCTGGTTGATTTCTGCATGAGTACCTATGGGAAGCGTGCGATGCACGAAGATGGCTTGAGCAGGATGCCTCTGCAGTCTCGGTTGGCGCACGAAGTCGGACGCAACCCTGGGGCCATCACGTTTCGCTCGAGGTCGGCCGCCAACATTTCGGTGCTGCTCGAAAAAAGGGCCTGACCTGGGCCCGGCCGCTCAATCGACCCCCGGGCATCCGGAGCGCGGGGGTCGTCAGGATCAGGCTTCTTCGAGTGCGCCTTGCGTGGTCTTGGTGACCTTCGCGACGTTGGTGGTCACAGTGTCGGAAACCTGCTGGGCGGCCGTATTTGCGCCAACGTAGGCCTTGTTCGCGGCATCGACTGTCGAATTCGCCAGTGCGAGGAATTTCTCGGCGCCGGGAGCGCCCTTCATAGCGCCACTGACGGCATTCAGGAACTTGGCCTGCACGTCGGCGATTTGCGCTTCGAAGGTGGCGCGTCGGGCCTCAGCGACGCGCGCGAAGATCGCCTGCACTTGGCGCCCATAGGCTGCGGCCTTCTGCGGCGCGGCTTTCAGCGCTTCGGTCTGCAGCTTCAGCACGTCGACCGGGCTCTTCGCCTGCAGGGCGACTTGGCTGATTTCCTCGGATTCGGCCAGCACGGTCTTGATCGTCTGCAGGTTCAGCGCGCTCAACTGCTCCGCGCTTTCGAACGCTTGCGAGCTCTGGTTCAACAGGGTCTCAATGGAAGCCTTGGCGGGGGTGGCGAATTGGTCGAGGTTCATGAGCATGAGAGACTTTCCGTGGGTTTGGTCAGAGAGACGTTTGTTGCACTGCAACATGACCCAGTCTATCCGTCGTTTTCCCCAATGCAAGCAGTGATTGCTGCGTTGCAGCATATTAGAGGGGCGCAATTAAAGAGACAGGTCGATCGAGCTCGCGCTGGGCCAGCGCCATCGCGCCTTCCTGGCGCAGTCGTTCAGCGGCCGCGTGGGTGTCGTCCAGCAGGGCATTGTGTCTTGCCACCTCCCTGGCTGCGACCTCGCGCTGCCTCAAACCCTCGGCGGCCAGCGCGGTGACCTGCTGCTCCAGTGATTCGCGGGCCTGCTGCGACGAAGCGAGGGCATGGTCCAGGCTGGCCCGAGTCTGCGCAAAGGCTGCCTCACGTTGCGTGAGTTCGCCCTGGTTCCGCACCAGTTGTTCTTCTTTCGCTCTCAGCTCGCTGCGAGCGATCTCCAGTGCGGCTTCCTGCTCCTGCTCGGGCTCGCGCCGTGCCGTTCCCACAAGAGGCGCGTGGCGTTTCTTACGCTCACCGGCACGCCGTCCGCATCGTTGCTGGCCGGCGGCGCAGCCCCACCGGCGACC
The DNA here is from genome assembly GCF_056401695.1 of Variovorax sp. P4_D9. Classification (NCBI taxonomy): domain Bacteria; kingdom Pseudomonadati; phylum Pseudomonadota; class Betaproteobacteria; order Burkholderiales; family Comamonadaceae; genus Variovorax; species Variovorax sp. P4_D9. Next base: position 4,182 of record NZ_JBFUIU010000478.1, on the reverse strand, counting down.
CGCGCCCCCAGAGACGCACACCAGCGTTCCAGCATCGGACTGACCGTATTTGGCGAGCCCCGCCCGAGCCGCTGCCGCACGCGCTCGATGGTCGGCCGCAGCCCTCGGAGAGGAGTTGGTCGGCCGCCGCCCAGACATCGGCTTCCTGGATGCCTCGGGTCCTGATTTCCCAGATTTCGATCATATGTCGACCCTCGTACTTTTCGGATTTCGACCGTCCTTCCCTTCGGATATTTACCCTCGATAAGGGTCAGCCTTTCCGTGCAGATTACGCTTTGTCTTTCCAGGCCAATGAGTTGGGCACATCCTGTTCGATGCCCGCGCACTGCGTCGTGCGAAGCCGGTTTCAAACCTTGGCGGACGTCCTGAAGAGGCGCCCGGCCGCCAGCAGCACCGAGGCGTACGCGTCGCGGAGCCGCTGCACCGATGAGATCGCACGTAGGGGTGCTAAAAATGCTCGCAGACGAAATGTCGCCCAGATGGTCCAACGGCGACTTTCGAGCAGTTCCGGTCGAATGCGATGGCTCGAGGGCTCATCCTGGGCCCTCACCCCTTCGGACTTTGGTGAATTTGACCCGCCCCAACGGCCGAACTGGCGCTTCTGGCGACCTCCCGATGTGGAGCCAGGGACGAAGCGCAAGGCAATGCCGCGCTGGCTTGTCCTCTAATACGTCCTGATGTGGGCGTTGCTGTCCTATCGCCTGAGCAGATTGAACAAGAAGATCGAGGGATCCACTGTCCGGCAACTCTGCAGCGTTTGCCGTCGTCCCCGGCCGCTCGAAGACCTCACGCTGTACGGCCGATCCAGTCATCGAGATGGCAAGGAGATCTCAGCATCGACGACCGGTTTCAAGGCTGTGCTGACATAACCCGTCGCCAGCGGCGCGGCGACGACCGGTCGCGTTCGAACATCAAGAGGCGCAAGCCGCACACATTCGGATCACACTCTCTCGGCAAACATGAAGCCAATTGGTTGGCGATTCCAACTTTCGACTTGGTGGTGCTGCCCGCAGCAGATGCTCGATGGCTCGGCTCCGCTTGAGTCTCGATCGCCACATCATCCGATCGGCTGATGGTCCGCATGCGCGTACCCCGGATTTCCTTCGAACGACTCAAAGCTGTCGTCGGCGAAGTGACCCCACCAAATCTAACGCTCTCACTCCACATTGCGGAAGACCTGGATTGCTTCCGTCCCGGCCCGCAATGGAATCAATGCGCCGTCCAGCGGATGGTAGGCGGGTCAACGCCGTCCTTGTACATCTCCCAAAGTGGCGACAGCTCGCGCAGCTTCTCGACGCGAGTCTTCAGCATCGACACGGCAGCCTCGACGTCCGCCTCGGTGGTGAATCCCACGGTGATGGGCAGGCTCGAATGCGCGAGTTCGTCGCTGCCAAGCGCGCGCAGCACATAGCTCGGCTCCAGGCTGGCCGATGTGCAGGCGGAGCCGGACGACACCGCAATCCCCTTGACGCCCATGATTAGCGATTCGCCCTCGACAAAATTGAACGAGGCGTTTATGTAATGGGGAAACGCGCTTGTCCCGATGCCTATTGATAAAGACCTGCTCCAGGTCCGACAGGCCATCGACCAGCTTGTCGTGCAGCCCCTGGATGCGTGCGATCTCTTGGTGCATTTCAGCCTTGGCAATGCGATATGCCTCACCCATGCCGACGATCTGGTGTGTGGCCAGCGTTCCGGAGCGCATGCCGCGCTCATGGCCGCCGCCATGGATCTGAGCTTCGATCCGGATACGCGGCGTGCGCCGGACATAGAGCGCACCAATACCCTTCGGCCAATAGGTCTTGTGCGCGGTGATGCTCATGGGATCGACGGGCAAGTTGCGCAAGTCGATGTCGAGTTGCCGGTGGCCTGTGCAGCGCCCACGTGGAAGACCGTGCCGTTCGCGCGGCACATCGCGCCGATCGCCTGGACGTCCTGCACCCCGCCGAATTCGTGTTGACCAGCATGACCAACGCCACGATGGTGTCCGGCCTCAAGGCCGCCTTGAACTTGTTCAGGTCGAGCAAGCCGTCTTCCTCGACCGACCTCGAATCCCTGCCGCTCCAGCTCCTCCTTGCGCACATAATCGAGCGACGAGAGGCTGCAGTTCAATCGGCCCTGCATGAGCGCTTGAGCGAGCCGTTCAATGAAACATCTAGGTCGACTGATTCGAAGCGCCAGCTTGAGCGGCTATGTGGACCTGGTGAAATCGCTGGGTCGGGACCCCTCCGCATTCATGCGCACCGTGGGGCTGTCGGCAAAGCTGCTGGACGATCCCGAGACGCTGATTCCCGGCGATGCCGTGCGCGAGCTGTTCGAGATCACGGCGCGCGCTACACGTACGGAAGATTTTGCGCTACGCCTTGCAGCCCAACGCAGGCTCTCGGACCTGGGACCGATCAGTCTCGTGCTGAAAGAAGAGCCCACGCCGAGGGACGCGCTCGATACGCTTTGCCGCTATCTGAAGCTGGTGAACGCCTCGCTGACTACCCGCATCGAGGACACTGGCGACGTGGTCATCATCCGGGAGGACTTGCTGCCGAGCCCCGGTTTGCCAATGCGTCAATCGATGGAGCTCGCCGTCGGCATCATGTTCCGCATTCTGGGCGATCTGATCGGGCCGCAATGGAGGCCGCGTCAAGTCTGCTTCACGCATCGTCCACCGTCGGACGTTTCTGCGCATCGGGCTTTCTTCGGTCGCATCGTGAAGTTCAACCAGGAGTTCAACGGCCTGGTCTGTCTCGCGGCCGACCTGTCGAAGCCGCGCGCGCTCGAGGACCGGGGCACCGCACGTTTTGCGCGCGAGCACCTGGAAGCAGCATTGCGGCATCTTGATGAAAGCGCACGCGCCACCTGTCGTGAGTTGATGCTGGCGCTGTTGCCTGGCGGAAGCTGCACGGCGCAGGAGGTCGCCCGACATCTGCGCGTCGATCGCCGCACGCTGCATCGTCGCCTCGATGCGGAGGGACTGACGTTCAGCACGTTGCTCGATCTGGTGCGGTCGGAGCTGGTCATGCGCCACTTGCGCGACAGTGACTTGCCGCTCAGCGAAGTGGCCGAGTTGCTGGGCTTCTCGGGCCCCAGCAGCTTCAGCCATTGGTTTCGCGATACCTTCGGATGCAGCGCCTCGCAGTGGCGCAACCAGGCTCTCAGCGGGGATCATGGAGTGCGCRGCGTCTCCTGAAGTCCGACCTCGAAGCGCAGCGCGTGCGACATGGTCTCCACGAGGATTCAGGCCGCCTTGCGCAAGAAGCCCTGGTTGCCCCCGTTGCGATTCGGCGCGAAACCGTTGGCCAGGAGCGATTCTTCTGCAGTGTCGTAGAAGACACCGATTCTCGAGATCTCGCGCGCCTGCTGGGCCGTGGCGATTGGGCGGCCGAACTCGCGCGAAATGCGCACCAGTTGCTCGATCTGTGCCGCGGTGCCGATCTTCGCCGTGCGCGTCTGATTCCACAGAACGTCCTCGGTGCCGCAACGCACGTGCAGGCCCATCGCGATGCCCATCATGTTGACCGGCAGTACGTTGCGCACCGAGCTTTCCACGGTGAGCACCGCGCCATCGGGAACGGCGCGCACGAAGTTGGCCAGGTTGTAGATGTTCGGCGCATCCATGCCGCCGCTGATGGCCACCCAGTTYATGACCAGCGGGCCCTTGTAGACGCCGCGGCGCATCAGGCGCTCGACCGATTCGAAGCTGTTGATGTTGTAGCACTGGAACGCGCTTTGGATGCCGGCGGCCGTCAGGCGGCGGATGTGCTCTTCGACCCAGCCGGGCTGGGCCGGCACGGTCATCTCCTTGTAGGCCTCGAAGATGGCGGGAATTTCCCTCGACGTGCCCTTGAAGTCGGCCAGTTCCGCATGCTCGGTGACATTCATCTGCGAGGTGTTGACGGTCACGGTCACCTGGTCCGGCTTCGGTTCAAGGTCGGCCAGCATGTGGCGTGTGTCGTCGGACAGCCACTTGGCCGCGGCGCCTTCGTTCTCCGGTGCGAAGCTGATCGAGCCGCCCACCTGGATGATCATCTCGGGCACACGCGCCCGCACACCCGCAATCAGCTCGTTGAACTTGGAGAGGCGCTTGCTGCCTTTGCCGTCAAGTTCGCGGACGTGCAGGTGCAGCACGGTTGCGCCGGCGTTGTAGCAATCCACCGCCTTCTGGATCTGCGCTTCCATCGTGACCGG
>NZ_JBFUIU010000477.1:0-7052 GCF_056401695.1 Variovorax sp. P4_D9 | reverse complement strand
ATAGCCGACCTGGAGGTTCAGCTTGGAACCTTGCGCGGCAGCCTTGAAGCCGACGCCGACCAGGTTGAGCTTCTTCTCGAAGCCCTTGGTCACACCGACCACCATGTTGTTCACCAGCTGGCGCAGCGTGCCGCTCATCGCATTCGCTTCACGCGAATCGTTGGCGGGCTCGAAGCTCAGCTTGCCGTCGTTGCTGACGACCTTCACCAGGGCGTTGCGGGGCAGGTTGAGCGAACCGCCCGTGCCCTTGACGCTGATCTGGTCTTCCTGGATCGACACATCCACGCCTGCGGGGATGGCGACCGGCATTTTTCCTACTCGGGACATTTCAGTAACTCCTCGATGTCTCGGTTAGGCGACGTAGCACAGCACTTCGCCACCGACACCGGTAGCGCGCGCCTTGCGGTCGGTCATCACGCCCTTGGGGGTCGTGACGATCGCGACGCCGAGGCCGTTCTGGACTTGCGGGATGGCTTGGGCGGCCTTGTAGACGCGCAGGCCGGGGCGGCTCACGCGTTCGATGCGCTCGATGACCGGGCGGCCAGCGTAGTACTTCAGCGTGATGACGAGTTCGGACTTGCCGTCCTCGGTCTTGACCTGGAAACCGTCGATGTAGCCCTCGTCCTTCAGGACCTGCGAGATCGCGATCTTCACCTTGGAAGACGGGACCGACACAGTGGGCTTCGCCACCATCTGCGCGTTACGAATACGCGTCAGCAGGTCGGCAATGGGATCACTCATGCTCATGTTGTTTGCTCCTGCCTGGCTTACCAGCTGGCCTTGGTGACACCGGGGATGTCGCCGTTGAAAGCCAGTTCGCGGATCTTGGCGCGGCCCAGACCGAATTGACGGAAGGTGCCACGCGGACGACCGGTGATTTCGCAACGGTTGCGCTGGCGCGTGGGGTTCGCGTTGCGCGGCAGCTTCTGCAGGCCCAGACGGGCAGCAGCGCGCTCTTCGTCGCTCTTCTTGAAGTCGTTGGCGATCGCCTTGAGTTCGGCGTGCTTCGCGGCGTACTTGGCGACAAGGTTGTCGCGCTTGAGTTCGCGTTGGATCAAAGATGCTTTAGCCACAGGTCGCCTCAGTTCTTGAACGGGAAACGGAAGCCAGCGAGAAGCGCTTTGGCTTCTTCGTCGGTCTTGGCCGTCGTCGTGATGCTGATATTGAGACCGCGCAGGGCATCGACCTTGTCGTATTCGATCTCGGGGAAAATGATCTGCTCTTTCACGCCGATGTTGTAGTTGCCGCGGCCATCGAAGGCACGACCCGAAATACCGCGGAAGTCACGAACGCGCGGCAGGGCCACGGTCACGAAACGATCGAGGAATTCGTACATCTGGACGCCACGCAGCGTGACCATGCAGCCGATCGGCTGGTTCTCGCGGATCTTGAAACCGGCGATGGCCTTCTTCGACTTGGTGACCACGGGCTTCTGGCCGGCGATCTTGGTCAGGTCGGCGACGGCGTTGTCGAGGACYTTCTTGTCGGCGACTGCTTCACCCACGCCCATGTTGAGCGTGATCTTGGTCAGACGCGGAACCTGCATCGGCGAGGTGTAGCCGAACTTCTCGGTCAGGTCTTTCGCGATCTTTTCGCGATAGTGTTGTTGGAGACGTGCCATGTGAGTACTCCTTAGGCCAGCTTGATTTCTTCGCCGCTGGACTTGAAGACGCGCACGCGCTTGCCGTCCGTGACCTTGATGCCCACACGATCGGCCTTGCCGGTCGCGGCATTGAAGATCGCCACGTTGGATTGATGAATCGGCATGGCCTTCTCGACGATGCCACCGGTCGTACCCTTGAGGGGGTTCGGCTTGGTGTGCTTCTTGACGAGGTTGATGCCGTCGATGACCAGATGGGAGTCATCCTTGCGCAGCGACACCGTGCCGCGCTTGCCCTTGTCGCGCCCGGCCAACACGATGACCTGGTCGCCTTTGCGAATCTTGTTCATGGCGTTGTTGTCCTTACAGAACTTCGGGTGCCAGCGACACGATCTTCATGAACTTCTCGGTGCGCAATTCGCGCGTGACCGGTCCGAAGATGCGGGTGCCGATGGGCTCCAGCTTGGCGTTGAGCAACACGGCGGCGTTGCCATCGAATTTGACGAGCGAGCCGTCGGCGCGACGGATGCCCTTGGCGGTGCGAACCACCACTGCACTGTAGATCTCGCCCTTCTTGACGCGACCGCGAGGAGCAGCTTCCTTGATGCTGACCTTGATGACGTCGCCCACGCTGGCATAACGCCGCTTGGAACCGCCGAGCACCTTGATACACAGGACGGACTTCGCGCCTGTGTTGTCGGYCACATCGAGCCGAGATTCAGTTTGGATCATGTCGTGATATTCCCAACTTGTACCGTTTGCTGGTTCGGACGATTCCGATGAGCAGCACTGCGGTCAGTCTTGGGCCCGTCGTCCACGCACCGAAACCACTCCGGCGCGCTTCCTTTGGGCTGAAACTGCAAACTTTGCAGAAACGCTCGCCTTTAAAAGCGAAGCCCGCGATTGTTGCATAGTCCAGACGGGCCGTCAACACCCCCCGTTGGACCGGGACCGCAGCCCGTAGACTTGCGGCGTGCCAGCCCGACGCCCAGTGCCCCTACCGCGCCGCCGCCTGCTGGTGGCAGGGATGGCTGCCGCCCTGGCAGCCTGTCGCAGCGGGGTGGCCGAGCGGCAGGCCGCGCCGGAGGGCCAGCCGCTGCGCCTGCTGGCCGAGGCCCGCTGGCCGCACCGGCTGAACTACGAAGGCAGCATCATTGGCGGCCTGTCGGGGATCGATTACGACAGCGCGACAGGCGAGTACTTGCTTCTGAGCGACGATCGCTCCGACCTGGCGCCGGCCCGGTTCTATAGCGCAAGCTGGCCCTCCGCAGGCCGCGAAGCCCCGCGGGCGACCAGCGTGACGCTGTTGCGGCAGGCCGACGGCAGCTTCTGGCCGGCCCGCAGCGCGGCGACCCCGGCCATTCCGGTGGTCGACCCGGAGGCGATCCGCTGGCGCCCGGACACGGGCACGGTGCTGTGGATCAGCGAAGGCGACGTCTCGCGAGGCTTCGGCCCTGCGCTCTACGAGTCGCGTCGTGACGGCACGCTAGTACGGGAGATCGCGCTGCCGCCGATGTTCGCCGCCGACCGCAGCGGCCAGCGCGGCCCCCGAGACAACCTCGGCCTGGAAGGCCTGGCGCTGACGCCGGACGGCCGCGACGCCTGGGTCGCCATGGAGAACGCAATGGTCCAGGACGGCCCGGTGCCGAGCTTGCGGGCTCCCGGCGGCCTCTGCCGGTTCACCCGGATCGACCTGGCGAGCGGCCAGGCCCGGGGCCAGATCGCCTACCAGCCCGACGCGATCCCCCTGCGGCCGCTGCTGCCCGGCACCTACGCCGACAACGGCGTCAGCGAGGTGCTGATGATCGACGCCCACCGCATGCTGGTGCTCGAGCGCGCCTATGCGACGGGCGTCGGCAATTCGCTGCGGCTCTACGAGATCGATACCCGCGCAGCCAGCGATACCCTGGCCCTCGATGCGCTGTCGCCGGACAATCACCGCCCGGCGCCGAAAAGGCGGGTGGCGGACTTCGCGACGCTCGGCCTCGCGCGCCTCGACAATACCGAGGGGCTCTGCTGGGGCCCCGATCTGCAGGACGGCCGACGCATGCTGGTGGCGTTGAGCGACGACAATTTCAATCCAGGACAGGTCACCCAGTTCGCAGCCTTCGAATTCACGGACAAGTCATGAACATCGCAGTCACCTTCCTGCCCCGCCAGGAGCCGGCCCCCCTGCCGCCGATCGCCTTCATCGGCGGCGGCAACATGGCCAGCGCGGTCATCGCCGGTCTGATCCGGCAGGACACGCCGGCCGCCACTTTCGAAGTGGTCGAGCCCTTCGCCGAGGCCCGAGAGCGCCTGGCGCGCGACTTCGGCATCGTCGCCCAAGCCGAGGCCGGCCCGGCGCTGGGGCGCTGCGAAGTCATCGTCTGGGCCGTCAAGCCGCAGACCTTCGCCGAGGCCGCGAAGCCGGTGCGCGGGCTGGCACCCGACGCCCTGCACGTCAGCGTCGCCGCCGGCATCCCGTCCGACAGCATCGCCCGCTGGCTCGGCACCGAACGGGTCGTGCGCGCCATGCCCAACACGCCGGCACTGGTCGGCCAGGGCATGACCGGCTTGTTCGCACGCAGCGCCGTAGATTCCGCGGGCCGCAAGCGGGTCGAACAGGTGCTGGGCCCCACTGGCGAACTGCTCTGGGTCGATGCCGAGGAGGCGCTCGACGCGGTCACCGCGATTTCCGGCTCCGGGCCCGCCTATGTGTTCTATTTCATCGAGGCCTTGACCGAGGCCGGCATCGAGCTCGGCCTGACACCGGAGCAGGCCCACCAACTTGCGGTCGGCACCTTCTCGGGCGCGACGGCACTGGCGGCCGGCGCGAGCGAACCGCCGGCGGTGCTGCGCGATCGCGTAACCTCCAAGGGCGGCACCACCTATGCGGCGATCACGGCGATGGAGAACGCCGACCTGGCCGGCAAATTCAAGGCCGCGGTCCGCGCCGCCCACCAGCGCGCCCGCGAGCTCGCCGCCGAGTTCGGAGCATAGGCTCGCCGCCAGGTTGCCCGGTGAAGACCGGCGCGGCTCTTCTTTCTCGGCCGCGCGCAGCGCGCCCGTTGGTGGGCAGTCGCGGAACCGGCTTCGCCGGGCCGCTGACTGCGCCCCCGGTAGGGGGTGGGCGGCTAAACGAAGTGCGCCAACCTGGGGGCGAGCTTGAACCCTGCGACGACGCCGGCGAAGACGGTGAAGCCTAGCCAGTGGTTGAGGCGGAAGGCCTTGAAGCAGCCCTCCCGCGTGCGATCCCGGATCAGGCGCCAGTGCCACAGCGCCTGCCCCGCAGCCGCGGCGATCGCCAGGTAGAACACCGGGCCGAGGCCCCTGCGGGCGCCGACTGCGGTCCACACCGCGAGGAACATCGCGTAGCAGGCCATCACGATCGCGACGTCGAAGCGCCCGAAGGTGATCGCCGAGGTCTTCATCCCGATGCGCAGGTCGTCGTCGCGATCGACCATGGCGTACTCGGTGTCGTAGGCAAGCACCCAGAACAGGTTGCCCGCGAGCAGCCACCAGGCCAGTGCCGGCACCTCGGCGCGCACCGCCGCGAAGGCCATCGGGATCCCGAAGCTAAAGGCGATGCCGAGGACCGCCTGCGGGATCGAGACGAAGCGCTTGGCGTAGGGATAGACCAGCGTGACGGCCAGCGCCACGAAAGACCACAGCACCGTCACGAGGTTGGTGGTGAGCACCAGCGCGAAGGCGGCCAGCGCGAGCACCGCACCCACCGCCAGCGCCTCCTTCACCGAGATCGCGCCGCTGGTGACTGGCCGCTGCGCGGTGCGCTTGACATGGCGGTCGAACTCGCGATCGGCGACATCGTTGATGCAGCAGCCCGCGCTGCGCATCAGGATGGTGCCGAGCACGAAGACCACCAGCAGGTGCCAGCCTGGCCAGCCGCCGGCGGCGAACCAGAGCGCGCCCAGGGTCGGCCAGAGCAGCAGCAGCCAGCCCGCCGGCCGGTTCCAGCGGATCAGGTCAAGCCACAGCGCGATCCGCGAATGCCGGGGCGTCATCGACACGGGGTGCGCCACTGTCAACGCCTCACTCTTCGAGCAGGGAGCGCAGCATCCAGGCCGTTTGATCGTGCACGGTGCAGCGGGCGGTCAGCATGTCGGCGGTCGGATCGTCGCCGGCTTCCTCGGCCACCGGGATGAACTCGCGCGCGATGCGCGACACGGTCTCGTGGCCCTTGACCAGGATCCGCACCATCTCCATCGCCTTGGGCGGCGTCTGCGGCACGTCGGGCACGGTGGCGATCTTGCTGAACTCGGCGTAGGAGCCCGGCGCGTAGTGGCCCAGCGCGCGGATGCGCTCGGCGATGACGTCGGTCGAGCCCCACAGCTCGGTGTACTGGGTCATGAACATCGCGTGCAGCGAGTTGAAGTGGGGACCGGTCACGTTCCAGTGGAAGTTGTGGGTGGTCAGGTAGAGCGTGTAGGTGTCGGCCAGCACACGGCTCAGGCCCTCGGCGATGGCGGCGCGGTCCTGCCGATCGATGCCGATGTTGATGATCGGCGCGTTGCGGCTGCCCGATGCCTCGGCGACCTTGACGCCGCCCTTCTTCGGCACCTTGCCTGCGGAGGGTGCTGGCGCGGGCGTGGCGGGCGACTTCGGCTTCTTGATGACTTTGGCCATGGCGACAGGTTCTTTCTACAGAAGGGTTGACGGCAGGAAACAGGGGCCAGCGGAGGCGGGGCGAGCGGCGGCCGCATCGCAACAGCCGCACTCTATCGCAGGACGACGTCAGGACAGACGCCTGACGCCGGGCAGTTCGCAAGCATAGATCGCGTTGCGCAGGGCTGCGATCGCCTCGTAGCGCGTGAAGCTGCGGCGCCAGGCCAGCACCACGCGGCGGGTCGGCGGCTCGCCACCCTGGGTGTCGCGCACCGGCAGGTAGCGCACGATCTGCTCGAGCTCCTTGCGTCCCTTGGTGCGCGGCTTGAGCGCCTCGGCCGGCACCGACAGCCGCGGCACYAGCGTTACGCCCATGCCCGAGGCCACCATGTGCTTGATGGTCTCGAGCGAGGAACCCTCGAAGCTCTTGCGAATGCCTTCGGCATTGCTCGAGAAGCGCGCGAACTCGGGACACACCTCAAGCACATGGTCGCGAAAGCAGTGGCCGGTGCCGAGCAGCAGCATGGTTTCCTTCTTGAGCTCGTCGGAACTCACCGACTCGCGATCGGCCAGCGGATGGTGCGCCGGCAGCGCGGCCATGAAGGGCTCGTCGTAGAGCGCGGCGATCGCCAGGCCGGTGTCGGGAAAGGGCTCGGCCATGATCGCGCAGTCGATCTCGCCGGCGCGCAGCATCTCGAGCAGCTTGACGGTGAAGTTCTCCTGCAGCACCAGCGGCATCTGCGGCGTGCGGGCGATGTTCTGCCGCACCAGGTCGGGCAGCAGGTAGGGGCCGATGGTGTAGATCACGCCGAGGTTCAACGGGCCGGACAGAGGATCCTTGCCGCGC
>NZ_JBFUIU010000476.1:0-7053 GCF_056401695.1 Variovorax sp. P4_D9 | reverse complement strand
GGCGTGCCCTGAAGCGGCGCTCAGCGCCCTCGGCGAGTGCCTACGCCCTCGACTTGGCACCTCGGTGATGCTTTCGACCCAATTTGCTTCGCGAGCTTCCTGCGCGTTGCTCCGCACTGCCTTCAGCGGAAAATCGAAAGACTCTCAGCTTCTCAGTCCCCAGYCGGTCGCCAGTACACGGTCGCCAGCGTCAAGGCCAGGATAGGTGGAGGCCTCGACGACACCGGCAAAGTCGATGCCCGGGATCAGCGGAAACTGGCGGATGACCGGTGACCGGCCACCGAGCGCCATCGCGTCCTTGTAGTTCACCGTCGAGTACTCGACCGCGACGGTGACGTCGCCCGGCATCAGATCCTCGTCCTTGAAGTCGACTAGGTTGGTTGAAATCGTGTCGCCCGGCTTGTCGGCGAGCAATGCCTTGAATGTCATTGTCTTCTCCTGGTTAGGTGATCATCATGTGTTGTGCTGGATCAACGGACCTAACTGAAACACCTTGGGCTCACCCGCCAGCAACTGCGGTGCCTTCGCAAAGAAGGCCTGGACATTGGGCTTCTGCCGGTGGGCATCGGAATCTGCCTTGCTCTCCCAGATCTCGTAGAGGATCCAGGTCGTCTCTCCGACCACTTGGTGCCAGTTGAAGGTGACGACGCCCTTGTCCTCGCGCGTCCCGGCGACGTTTTCCTGGACTAGGGCCGCGAACTCGTCGGCATGTTCCGGATTCACAGGCAGGATGACGCACAGAGCATATGGCTTCGACATGAAGTTCTCCATTGATTTAAATTTGATGGGTGTCCGTGGGGTTCCGGTCGAAGGTGTACGGCTCGGCGTTTCAAGGCGCGGCCCGATAGCGCTCGGCCGCATGTGCCTGCCGGAGTTCCGAGAGCAGGCCTAGCCGCGCGGTATCCAGTGCATCCCAGCGTGCGGCGTCGTGCAGGGGTGGGATGGACACGAGCTCGCGGCGATCGAAGCCGACCAGCGCGGCATCCACCAGCTCACCCACCTCCATCAAATCAGGCATCGCACTGATATCGATGCCCGCGCGCTGCCAAATCTCGGTACGAGTCCCCGCAGGCAGTACCGCCTGCACGTAGACGCCCTTGGGCGAGAGCTCCAGGCTCAATCCCTGGGATAGGAACAGCACGAATGCCTTCGTCGCGCCGTAGATCGACTGGCCGAACTCCGGTGAGAGGCCAACGACCGACCCGATGTTGACGATTGCGCCTTCGCCTGCCTGCACCAGCCGCGGGGCGATGGCACCGGCCAGTCGAACCAGCGCCGTGGTATTGAGTGTGACCAGTCGGTGGATGCTGTCGGCTGTCTGCTCGATGAAGCTGCCGGATTGGGCAGCCCCGGCATTGTTGATGAGGATGCCGATCCTGGCGTCGTCACGAAGGCGGGTCTCGACGGCGACCAGGTCGCCTGGCTGCGTGAGGTCGGCCTGGAGCACGTCAACAGTGACATTGCTTTCGTGGCGCAGGCGAGCGGCCAGCGCATCCAGTCTCGCCTTGTCGCGAGCGACCAGCACGAGATGGTGGCCGCGGCTGGCAAAGCGCTCGGCGTAGGCAGCACCAATACCTGACGACGCGCCGGTGATGAGAACAGTGGAACGCTTGGTCATATGTTTCTTCTCTTGATCAATTAAGGGTGCCGCCGCCGTGCCTCGCGACGTCGGCAAAGCACTACTGAATGCTGGATTCAGCGAGCGCCGGGTAGTCGATGTAGCCCGCGGCGCCACCGCCATAGAGCGTGGCCGGGTTGAGCGCGGTGAGGGGTGCGCCGATCTCCAGTCTTTCGACCAGATCGGGGTTGCTGATGAAGGGGCGGCCGAAGGCGAACAGGTCGGCCTTGCCGTCGATCAGGCGGGCTTTGGCCAGTTCGAGGCCGTACCCGTTGTTGGCCAGGTAGGTGTTCTTGAAGCGAGTGCGCAGCGAATCGAAATCGAACGGCACGGAATCGCGTGCACCACCGGTGGTGCCTTCGACGACATGCAGATAGATGATGCCCAGTCCACTGAGTTGCTCGGCGATGTAGTCGTACTGCGGCTGCGGGTCGCTGCAGGAAATGGCACCGGCCGCCGACACCGGCGAGAGGCGCACGCCCGTGCGTTCGGCACCGATCTCCTTTGCCACGGCAGCGGTGACTTCAAGCAGCAGGCGCGCGCGGTTCTCGACGGAGCCGCCGTACGCGTCGGTGCGGGTATTGGCGCCATCCTTGATGAACTGCTCCAGCAGGTAGCCGTTGGCACCGTGGACCTCGACGCCATCGAACCCGGCGGCGATCGCATGGGCCGCAGCCTGGCGGAAATCCTCGACGATGCCCGGAATCTCATCCAGCGTCAGCGCACGTGGCTCGGAGACATCGTGAAAACCATTGTTGACGAAGGTCTTGGTCGCGGCGCGGATGGCGGAGGGCGCCACCGGCGCAGTGCCACCAAGCCGCAGATCGACGTGAGAGATGCGACCCACGTGCCACAACTGGACGAAGATACGCCCGCCCTTGGCGTGAACGGCGTCGGTCACCTTGCGCCAGCCGTCGATCTGCGGCCGCGTGTAGAGGCCCGGGGTGTCTTGGTAGCCCTGGGCATCGGCCGAGATCTGGGTGGCCTCGGTGATGATCAGGCCCGCTGAGGCGCGTTGACTGTAGTAGGTGGCGGCGTGCTCGCTGGGCACCAGACCCGGACCGGCACGATTGCGCGTCAACGGCGCCATCACGATGCGATTGGACAGTTTGAGGGAGCCAAGTGTGTAGGGCTCGAAGAGCGCGTTGTCAGTCATGTTTGTCTGCTGTGTCGTCGTTGGTAAGGCGGGAAATGCGGATGCGCGGCGGCATCACTCCTCCAGGAACTGGATTGCGTGTTGGAGGAAGCGCTCGGGATACTGGAACTGCGCGCCGTGCCCGGCGTCGGGGTAGATCAACAGCTGTGCGTTGGGAATGTTCTGCGACAGATGCCAGGAGTTGATCGTGGGGATCATGATGTCGTGGACGCCGTTGAGCACCAGGGTCGGCTGCGTGATGGCGTTCAGGAAGGCATAGGGGATCGCACCCGGCAGTGGTTGCAGGTAGGCGGCGTGCGCTTCGGCCTGGGCTTGAGCGACCGCCATGGAGCTGGGCGGATCCTGGTCGACGCGCTGGTGGCGGCGCTCCCAGAACGCCAAACCCGCCTGCTTCGCAGCGTCCGAGCGGCCGAAGAACAGGTAGAGGAAGTCTTCTGCGGTGGGCACGGGATTCGGCGCGACTTCCAGCACCTTGGGCTCCATCTTTGGATCTCCGCCCCGCAGTCCGGTGCCGAGCAGAAGAAGCTTGCGAACCAGTTGCGGGTGACGCAGTGCGACCTCCTGCACCTGGAAGCCCCCGATCGAGAAACCAAGCAGATCGACCTGGGACAGACCCAGCGCCCGGATCACCAGGGCGATGTCGTCTGCCATGTCTTCGATCCGGTTGCGGGGCGTGCCGGTCGAGGAGGCAATGCCGCGTCCGTTGTAGAGGATGACCTCGCGGCCCGCGGCCAGGCCATCGGTCAACAGGGGATCCCAGTGGTCTAGGCCACCGCGGAAATGCTGGACGAAGAACAGCGGGGGCTGTCCGCTGGAGGTGTTCCCCCAGCGGCGATAGGCGAACTTGTCGCCGTCCACTTCGATGTAGCGGGTGGGGGCCGTCAGGTGGGTGTCGCTCATGTTCAGAATCCTTTCGGGGTAAGTTCACATAATGATGTCGATCATCATCTTTACTGTCAAGGACTTTGATGATGATCGACATCAATGTATATTCACGGCTTCACTGATGGCATATCTGGAGAGATCCTGGACATGAAGGTGACCAAAGCGCAGGCGCAGGCGAACCGGGCGCACATCGTCGAAACGGCCTCTACGCTGTTTCGCGAGCGTGGCTGCGACGGGGTGGGGATTGCGGACTTGATGGCGGCCGCCGGCTTCACCCATGGTGGGTTCTACAAGCACTTCCCGTCCAAGGCCGACCTGATGGCGGAAGCGGGCGACCTGTGGTTTTGCTCAGACGGCGGCCAAAGCCGAAGGCCTCGATGCGGGGGAGTTCGTCAAGCACTACCTGTCCCGCGAGCACCGGGACGCTCCTGGTGAAGGTTGCACGATGGCCGCGCTATGCGCAGACGCTGCGCGTCAGCCGGAGTCGATCAAGACGGCTTTTGCGACTGGCGTTGAAAGCCTGCTGGCGACCCTGGCAAACCAGTTCGGCGCGCCGAAGAACGACAAACGGGAAGGCGACGTGCGCGCCAGGCGCATCGAAGTGATTGCGCAGGTGATCGGTGCATTGGTGCTGTCGCGGGCGTGTCCTGACGACTCGCCACTCGCCGATGAAATCCTGGATGTCTGCCGCGCGGCAGTTCTATCGAGGCTGGCCGCGCCCCTTGAGGCGTAGCTGACACCCAGGGGGTGCGAGCGTTCGTGAGCGGGCGCAAGGGCGGTTGGGGCGAACTCCGTTCCGAGATCAAGCTCCAGTCAGGGCTTCGGCTCGACGTGCAGGGACTGTCCCGGCGCTTGGCAGTCGAGCACTCGTCAGCCCGATGCCGGGAACCCAACAGCGCGTATCGCCAGGACGGGCCGAAAGCGGCCCGCCTGGGGTCTCCCAGAACGCGGTCATGTCCAAGCGCGTTGGTTCTGCTGGGGAACGAAGAGGGTGGAAACTCTCTGAATTCGGCGAATTGCATCACGAGCGAGGAGGTACGCGTGGACCTCCTTCTCGCTCATCACCAACCACAGGAAGCATGGCAGGACCGCACCCGATCCTGTGACGCGGCATGTTCCCGGAGGCGGCGTTACCTGTGCGAGCAGGCCCTGAAGAGGGCCATCATTCATCGCAAAGGCTCGTTGTTCTTCAAGACGCTCAGCGGGGCACTCGCCGGCGAAGAACTTGAAGATCTGGCCGGCACGCGTGGCTTCGCCGATGCCTTCGGCCTTGGTCTTGCCCTCTTCGCGCGCCAGCAGCGTGCCGAGCTCTTCCTTGCGCGCCAGGATCTCGGCGCCGATCTTTTCCAGCGCCTCGGAGCGCGCCTGGGTGCCGCCGGTGGACCAGGCCGGGAAGGCGGCGCTGGCGGCCGCGACCGCGGCGTCGACCTGGGCGGCGTCGCCCTGCGCGTACTGGCCCAGCACGTCGCCGAGGTTGCTCGGGTTGACGTTGGCGCTGTAGCTGGCGGCGGCGCGCCATTCGCCGTTGATGAGGTTGTCGTGCTGTTGCATTCAGTCGCTCTCTGGAAGCTATCCCCAAAGGTGCTCAGGACTCTGCCGTGAAGCCGATCTGCTTGACGACGGGTCCCCAACGCTCGTAGTCCGACTTCAGCAGCGCTGCGAGTTCAGCCGGACTGGACGACTTCGCTTCGAGCCCCATCGCGGCCAGTCCCTCGACGACGTCGGGCTTCGCGAGTGCCGCGCGAATTGCCGCATTGGCCTTGTTCACGATCTCGGGCGGGGTCTTGGCCGGCAGATAGAAACCGAACCATTCGCTGAACACCAGGTCCTTGAATCCTTGCTCGGCCAGCGTCGGCACGTCGGGGGCAAAGCGGCTGCGCTGCGCGCCGGTGGTGGCCAGCAAACGCGCCTTGCCGCCGGACAGATGCGGCAGGAATTCGCCCACCGGCGCCGAGACGGCGGCGATCTGGCCGCCAATCATGTCGAGAAGAGCCGGTTGTGAACCGCGGAATGCGACATGCCGCAGGTCGACCTTGCCAGCGCGCCCGATGAGCTCGCCCGCGAAGTGGGGCACTGACCCAGCCGCGGGCGAGCCGAAGTTGGCTTGCGACGGGTTCGCCTTGCACCAGGCGAAGAAATCCGAGATGGTCTTGACGTTGGCCGGAACCATCGGACCGACGCCGAATGCCAGGTCGAAGACCACGCCCAGCGACACGGGCGTCAGGTCGGCCACGGGATCGTAGGCCAGCTTCTTGTACGTGTGGGGGTAGATACCGACCATCGACATGGGCGTGACCAGCATCGCACTGCCATCCGCGGGCGCGGTCTTCATGGTCTGGATGGCGATCTGGCCGCCGGCGCCCGACTTCGTGTCGACGACCACGGCCTTGGCATAGTCGCCCCGCAATTTGTCGGCCACACGGCGCGCCAGCGTGTCGACGGTGCCTCCGGCAGCGAAGCCGGAGACGATTCGCGCGGTCTCGATGGATTGGGCGTGTCCCAGAAGTGGGAAGCCAGCGAGAGAAGCGCCTGCTGACGCGAATGCGAACTTCAAAACCTTGCGGCGAGGGGGATTCATAGACAAGTCTCCATGTGTTTGTAGGCAAAAGCTGAAATGACGCTGTCTCAGGGCTGATGGATGTGTGCCTGGCGCAGGTTGTTCTTCAGACGCTCGGGCACGCGCTCGTCGAAACCAAAGGCCACCCGGCGCACTTCGGCGGTGTCCGTCGGTGGATGGCCGACCCCCAGCGCGCTGGCTCGCGGGGCATCGATGGCGACCACCGTGCCGGCGACGCGGCCCAGGCCGGTGATCTCGCATTCCACCAGATCGCCTGGATCCACCGAGCGCGAATGGCAGGGTGTCCCCATCAGGATCACGTCGCCAGGCACCAGCGTGATGTGCCTGGCGATGTCGGCGATCACGTAGTGCGGCCCCCAGATCGTTTCGTCGCCGATATGTGCTTCCTGCACGACGAGGCCGTTGACATAGGTGCGCAGCGTTTGGGCAAAGAGATCGACCCCGCGCACGATGCCTGGCCCGATGGGCAAGAGCGTGTCCGCACCCTTGACGCGGAGCATCGAACCCTGGTCGGTGTCTCGAAAATTCTGCAGCCCCATGTCCAGCGCGGGGCAGAAGCCCTCGATGTAGTCCCAGGCTTCGTCCGGCGTGACGTTGCGGCAGGTCTTGCCGATGACCACCGCGTACTCGCCCTCGTAATTCAAGTAGAGGCAATCGGCCGGCTTGAGGATCTGGCCGCGGTGTCCGTTGAGCGCGGTGGGCGGCTTGGTGAAGTAGGTCGGCGTCTCGGTGGGCTTGGCCTTGCTGCGGGTCTCGAAGCTGCGCGAGCTGTAAGAGATATGCACCGCGATGATCTTGCTCGGCGCGACCGGCGGC
>NZ_JBFUIU010000475.1:0-7066 GCF_056401695.1 Variovorax sp. P4_D9 | reverse complement strand
ACCCAGGACATGGCCATCATGATGATCCGCCGCGTCATACCGCCGGCGTTCATGAACTCGCCGGCCAGCATGAAGAAGGGCACCGCCAGCAGCGGAAAGCTGTTGGCGCCGTCCCACATGTTCTGGACCACGATCTGCGGATCTGTCACGCCCAGGTAGAACATCATGCTGAGGCCGCAGCCGATCAGAGCGAAGGCCACCGGCATGCCCAGCGCCATGAGACCGAGGAGCGATGAGATGAAGACGAAAATGGTCATGGCCGGGCGCCTCCACGTGCTTGCTGCTGTTCCATCTCATGCTCGGCTTCGAGCGCCTCAGCCATCCCCTCCTCGTGCACGTCGATGAGTTCGTCGTCGCCGACCTTGCYGGCGATCAGGCGCAGCAGGTTCACCAGGCAGATGAGGCCGATCGCGATGCCGGTGAGGTAGCTGACGCCGAACACCCACAACGTGCTGATCTGCGCCACTGGCGAGGAGGTGCCTGCGAGGATGTCGTGCTGTAACCAGGTGCCGTAGACGATGTAGACGCAGCACACGACCATGATCGCCTGGCTGATGCCCCAGCAGACCCTGCGGCCGAGCACGGGCAGTGCCAGTACGAGCATATCGACCCCGAGGTGCGCGCGCCGGCGCATGCCGACGATGGCGCCGAGGAAGGTCATCCAGACGAAGGCATAGCGCGGTATCTCTTCCGACAGGTCGATGCCGGTGTTAAAGAACAGGCGTAGCAGCACGTTGCCGAACACCATCACGAGCATGACCACCATGCAGATGACCATCACGATCTCGAGCGCGCGCGTGAGCGCGTCCGCCAGACGCTTGAACATTGTTGCCACAGCGGCCTCCAGGTTGAACCTAACCCCGGCGGCGGGCGGGCCCGCCGGGCCGCCCGTCACGTTGTCGGCTTACTTGCCGGCCGCACGCGCCTTGGCAATCTCGTCGTAGAAGCCCTTGACGAACTCGTCGCCAATGATGGGTGAGAACTTGGCCACCACCGGCTTGACCTTCTCCTGGATGCGCGCCAGTTCGGGCGGGCTCACGGTGTTGACCGTGACGCCATCGGATTTGAACTTGGCGATCACGTCCGCGTTGCCTTCGTCGAGCAGCTTGCGCTGGTAGAGGCCGGCTTCTACTGCGGCCTTCTGAATGCCGGCCTTGTCGGCGGGCGTGAGCGTGTCCCAGAACTTCTTCGACACCACCAGTGCCGACGGCGTGTAGACATGGTTGGTGACCGAGATGTATTTCTGGACCTCCTGCATCTTGTTCGCGTACATGTGCAGCAGCGGGTTCTCCTGGCCGTCGAGCGCCTTGATCTCGAGCGCCGGGAACACCTCGGCAAAAGCCATCGGCACCGCGTTAGCTCCGATCGTCTTCCAGGTGTCGAGCGCCACCGGATTGGCCATGACGCGCACCTTGAGGCCGCTCACGTCCTCCAGCTTGTTGACGCTGTGCTTGCTGTTGGAGAGATTGCGGAATCCCATGCCGGTCCAGGTCAGGCCAACCAGGCCCGAGGGCTCGATCTTCTCGAAGATCTTCTTCGACGACGGGCCGTCGAGCAGCGCATACACCTCGCGCTCGTTCTGGAACATGAAGGGCAGATCCCAGACCTGCACTTCCTTCACGCGGGTGGACAGCGGCGCCAGGGTGCCGATGTAGAACTCCTGCGTGCCGGCCTGCACCGCCTGCAGTTCCTTCTCGTCGCTGCCGAGCACGCCGCTCGAGTAGGTCTGGATCTTGACGTTGCCGTTGGTGTAGGTGTTCACCAGCTCGGCGAACTTCTTCATCGCCACCGATTGCGGGTGGCTGTCGGGCATCGCCTGGCCGAGCTTGGCCTTGACCTCGGCGATGGCGGGGCCGGAGGCCATGGCGAGGGCGGCCAGCGCCACCAGGGCGATGCGGCGGGTGCCGCGAAGCGATGCGCGAAGGGAAGTTTGCTGGGTGTTCATGGGATGTCTCCGTCTTGGGGTGAATCAATGTCTAAGGGGCGCCGAAGCGGCTACCACTCGGCCACGCTGCCGTCCGCATGCCGCCACACCGGGTTGTGCCAGTCGGGCGGGTTGCGGCTCATGTGGATCACGCGCTCCTCGTCGACCTCGACGCCCAGGCCGGGCTTGGGCAGCGCGTGGATGTGGCCGGCGTCGATGCGGAAGTCGTCCTCGTTGAGAACGTAGTCCAGCAGCTCGGCGCCGCGGTTGTAGTGGATGCCCATGCTCTGCTCCTGCAGCACCGCGTTGTGGGCCACGAAGTCGACCTGCAGGCAGGCCGCCAGCGCCACCGGCCCGAGCGGGCAGTGCGGCGCGAAGGCGACGTCGTAGGCCTCGGCCATCGAAGCGATCTTGTGGCACTCGGTGATGCCGCCGGCGTGCGACAGGTCGGGCTGCAGGATCGAGATGCCGCCGGCCTCGAGCACCCGCTTGAATTCGAAGCGCGAGTACATGCGTTCGCCCGCGGCCAGCGGGATCGAGGTGCTCGCGGCCAGCCGCGCGTAGTGCTCGGCCTGCTCGGCCAGCACCGGCTCCTCGACGAACAGCGGCCGGAAAGGCTCGAGCGCTCGCAGCAGCGGCTTGGCCATCGGCGCCGACACGCGGCCGTGGAAGTCGAGGCCGAAGCTCACGCGGGTGCCGAGCGCCTCGTGCACGCCGGCCACCTTGGCGACCGCGGCGTCGATCGCGCGCGGCGTGTCGAGCAGGGCCATCTCCTCGCAGCCGTTGAGCTTGAAGGTATCGATGCCGCCTTCGAGCAGGCGCTCCATGTCCTCGACTATCTGTGCCGGCCGGTCGCCGCCGACCCAGCTGTAGACCTTCATGCGATCGCGCACCTTGCCGCCGAGCAACTCGTAGACCGGCACGCCGAGCGCCTTGCCCTTGATGTCCCACAGCGCCTGGTCGATGCCGGCGATCGCGCTCATGAGGATCGGACCGCCGCGGTAGAAGTTGCTGCGGTACATGGTCTGCCACAGGTCGTTGATGCGGGCCGGGTCGCGGCCGATCAGGGTCTCGCCGAACTCGCGCACCGCGGCTTCCACGGTGAGTGCCCGGCCTTCGATCACCGGCTCGCCCCAGCCGCTGATGCCTTCGTCGGTCTCGATCTTCAGGAACATCCAGCGCGGCGCAACGCGGTAGGTCGTGAGGCGTGTAATCTTCATGGCGCAGGTCTCAGGGGGTCTGCAGCGTGCCGTCGACCCGCCGCGTCTGTGTCCAGGTCGTCACGCTGTTCTCGCAGGGAAATCGCCGTGCGGCTTCCTCGTCGATGTCGACGCCCAGGCCGGGCTTGTCGTTCGCATACACGTAGCCCTGCCGGAACTCCGGCAGGCCCGGGAAGACGTCGAGCAGCGCCTCACGGGGTCCTTTCAGCTCCTGGATCACGAAGTTGGGCGGCTCGGTTCCAGACCACTCCTGCACGCCGAAATTGCGTGCCGCGAGGTCGATATGGATGTTGGCCGCATGCGCCAGCGGTGACATGTCGCCAGGCCCGTGCCACGCCGTTCGGACGCCGAACTGCTCGGCGAAGATCTGCAGCTTGCGGCCCGGCGTGATGCCGCCGATCTGGCTCAGGTGCACCCGGATGAAGTCGATCAGCCGCTCGGCGATCAGGAACTTCCACTCGACGGGATTGTTGAAGAGCTCGCCTTGGGCCAAGGGGATGGTGGTCTTGTCGCGCAGCTGGCGCAGCCATTTGCCGTCCTCGAGCGGGATCGCGTCCTCGAGAAAGAACAGGTCGAACTGCTCCATGTCGCGCGCGAAGCGGATCGCGTCGACCGGCTGCAGGCGCTCGTGCACGTCGTGGCACAGCGAGACGTCGAAGCCGACCTTGCTACGAATGCCTTCGAAAAGCTTGAGCGTGTCGCGCATGTACTTCCGGCTGTCGAGGTACACGCCCGCCGGCGCACGGCCAGGCGCGCTCGCGGGCGCGGACCCGAAGGCGCCACCGCCATAGCCGCCGCTCTGGCAGCGCACGTGGGTGATGCCCTGCTCCTGGTACTTCAGGATGTTGTCGCACAGCTCGCCGAGGTCGCGGCCGTCGGCATGGCGGTAGATCGGCACACCCTCGCGCACCTTGCCGCCGAACAGCTGGTAGAGCGGCATCCCGGCCATCTTGCCCTTGATGTCCCACAGCGCCATATCGACCCCGGAGATGGCGTTGTTCTCGATCGGCCCGTTGCGCCAGTAGGCGTTCTGATGCATCAGCTGCCACAGCTCCTCGATCGCGGTGGCGTCGCGGCCGATGAGCAGCGGACGCAGGTACTCCTCGACCAGGCACTGCACCGCGAGGTGGCGATAGGCGAAGGTGGCGCAGCCGAGGCCGTGCAGGCCGGGCTGGTTGGTCTCGATCTTCACCACCACGAGGTTGATGCCCTCGGGGGCGGTCAGGATGACCTTGACGTCGGTGATGAGGGTTGCCATGCCGCTTGCCTTCTCACTTCTGGATGTTGAGACCGGCCAGCAGCTTCTTGAAGTAGCTCGACTGGCTGGCCATGAAGGCCTTGAACTGCTCGCCGTCCATGTAGGCGGGCTGGAGGTTGGCCTTGACGAGCGCGTCGCGGAAGGCCGGATCCTCGGCGGTCTTGCGCGTGAGCTCGCGCAGCGTCTGGACCACGTCGGGCGGCGTGTTGAGCGGCACGCCCAGGCCGCGCCAGGTACCGACCACCAGATCGGTGCCTTTTTCGGTGAAGGTCGGCACCTTGTCGTAGGGCGGCGGGAGACGGCGGTCGGCCATCGAGATCAGCACGCGGACCTTACCGGCCGCGACGAAGGAGCCGATCTCGGCCGGGCTGACGGCGATCGCATCGACGTGCCCGCCGACCAGGGCCATGACGCTGGGCGCCGCGCCCTGGTAGGGCACGTGATTGAATTTCGTGCCTGTTTTGTCCTCGACCGCGGCAGCCGCCAGGTGCCAGATGGTGCCGCTGCCTGCATTTCCCATGCTCACGCTCCCAGGCGCCTTTCGGGCGGCGGCGAGCAGGTCGTCGATCGACTGGTACGGCGATTCGGTGCGCACCGCGATCAGGCCCGGGTCGCCATTGAGGCGACCCAGCGGAATGAAGTCGTTGGTCGTGACCTTGGTCATGCCGAGGTGCGGAATGATGGCCAGCTCAGAGATCAGTACGCCCACCTTGTAGCCGTCAGGTGCCGAACGCTGCACCTCCGTCATGCCGATGCCGCCGCTCGCGCCGGGCTTGTTGCTCACGACGATCGGCTGGGCCATGTACTTCTTGGCCGTCTCGGCGAAAAGCCGCGCCATGACGTCGGTGCCACCGCCGGCCGACGAGGGCACGACCATCTCGATCGGATGGTTCGGGTAGTCGGCCGCGGCAGCCGCCCATCCGGCATGCGATGCGGCAAGAGCGAGAAGGGAGGCGGTCAGTGCCGCGCGAAGCTGTTTCATGGTTTGTCTCCTGTTAGTGCGAGGCGTCACAGCACGGCCAGCATGCCGCCGTCGACGTAGATGATCTGGCCGTTGACATAGTCGGATGCGGCCGAGGCGAGGTACACCGCGGTGCCGCCCAGTTCGTCGGGCCGGCCCCAGCGACGCGCCGGTGTGCGCCCCTTGACCCAGGCATCGAAGCCCGGGTTCTCGATCAGCGCCGTGTTCATCTCGGTCGCCATGTAGCCCGGCCCGATCGCGTTGGCCTGGATGCCGTGCTCGGCCCACTCGGCGGCCATGGCCCGGGTCAGCATCTTGATGCCGCCCTTGGCCGCGGTGTAGGGCGCGACCGTGGCACGCGCCGCCTCGCTGGTGAGGGAGCCGATGTTGATGATCTTGCCGCCTTGCTTGCGCGCGATCATCCGGCGTGCCGCTTCGCGCCCGACCAGGAAGGCGCTGGTCAGGTTGGTCCGGAGCACGCTGTCCCATTCGGCGAGCGCGAGATCGACCAGGGGCTTGCGCAACTGGATCCCGGCGTTGTTCACCAGGATGTCGACTGCGGTGTCGGCTGCATCCAGCCCGGCGAAGGCCTCGCAGACCGCCGCTTCGTCGGTGACGTCGAACGCCGCAGCGACGACGTCATGGTCCTTGGCCCTCAGTGCATCGGCACTGCGCTCCAGTCGATCGCGATCGACGCCGTTGATGACCAGCCTGGCGCCGGCCTGCGCCAACGCCTCGGCGATGGCGAAGCCCAGGCCCCGCGACGAGCCGGTGACCAGGGCGGTGCGACCGGAGAGATCGAACAATGAATGAGTCATGAACTGTGCGCCGGGAGTGGAAGCGATGACGAAGAATATCGTGATATTTCACAAAAGTTCTGCGTGTTTTCCCCTAGTGGCTGTTTCATTCATTCGCCCCTGAAACCAGGCGTTTTTCATTGGAGGACCATACAGAATTCGGCGGTACGGGCTGGCATATCTGGTGGTGTTCAGTGACAATGATGGGCACAGCGCCATCGTCTCAGCGCATTTGAAAGTTCAGCATGGCATCGCCCCCCCGACCGCGCCTGGTCGCCGCCGACGCTCCGGCATCGGAGGCGCAGCGCCCGCGCAACGCGGTGAATCTGTCCGATCAGGCCTATGAGCGCATCGAGGAACTGCTGGTCTGCTGCGAGTTGCGCCCGGGTCGGTTCCTTGCCACCCACGACCTCCAAAAGCTGGTCGGCTTCGGCCGCACCCCGGTGCTGCAAGCCGTGAACCGGCTCGCCGCCGACACGCTGGTCAACGTCGCGCCGCGGCACGGGCTCAGGATCGCGCCGGTCGACCTAACGCGCGACCGCGTGCTGCTGCGGCTGCGCCGCGACATGGAGCGTTTCGTGATCCGCCTGGCGACCGAACGGTCAGGCGCATCGCAGCGCAATCAGATGCTCCACCTGAAACGCCATCTGCTCGAGCACCGGGACCAGATCAATCTGGATCAGTTCAACCTGGTCGACCGACGGATCGACCAGCTCTTCCTCGCCGCCGCCGGCGAGCCCTTCGTCGAGAGCACGCTGCGGCCGCTGCACACCATCTTTCGCCGGCTGGGCTGGATCTATCACACCCAGACAGGGCGCGGCTAAGGGCTCACGCTAACGATTCCCGCCGCAGACGCCAGCGTTACCGCGCCGGCCCGGGGGCAGGCGCGTGGACGTTCGAGAACGT
>NZ_JBFUIU010000474.1:0-7081 GCF_056401695.1 Variovorax sp. P4_D9 | reverse complement strand
CGCGAGGACAGCGCGCTGCAGCGCGCGCTGGCCTCATGGGTGCCGCGCGACATCGCGGGCGAGACGGAAGACCCCCAGGCCCTGCGACATCGGCTGCTGTCCTTCGTGCAGTCCGAGCAGCTGGAGGGGCGGCTGCTGCTGACCTCGCCAGAGCGCACGCCCTCGAGCTGGCTGCTGCGCAACTTCCTGCATGCGATCGCGCCGTTGCTTGCGCTGCTGGTGCTGGCGCTGTTGGCGCTTCGGTTTCCGCTCCTGCTGCCGCTACTGCTCGTGGCGGCCGCGTACCTGGTCTGGCAGCTGCGCCGCCACGAAAAGAGCGACCCCGAGTTCTGCCCGCGTCCCGACCGCGCCGCGGTGCTCGAGATGCAGTGCCTCGAAGACCACGACCTCACCAACAGCTTCACGGCGCTGGGCGCGGTCAAGCCGGGGCTGTTCCGGCGCTGGCTCACGCAACTCATCCTGTACGCGATCGACTACGCCTGCCGCCATGTCTTCGGACGCGGCCACCTGGCGCGGGTGCAGACCATCCACTTCGCGCGCTGGGTGTTCATCGACGGCAAGTCGCGCGTGCTGTTCGCCAGCAACTACGACGGCAGCCACGAGAGCTACATGGACGACTTCATCAACAAGGCGGCCTGGGGCTTGAACCTGGTCTTCAGCAACGGCTTCGGCTGGCCGCGCACTGACTGGCTGCTGAAGGGCGGGGCGCGCCACGAGCTGCGCTTCAAGCACTACCAGCGCCGGCACCAGCTGCAGACTCAGGTCTGGTACAAGGCCTACCCCGGTCTCACGCTGACCGACCTCGAACGCAACCGGCGCATCCGAGAAGGCTTCGAGCTGCACACGATGACCGACGCCCAGGCGCTGGCCTGGCTGAGGCTGCTATGAGCCCGCAAGCGGTCGAGTTCGACGACATCCAGGGCCTGGTGCGCTTCGGCTACAAGCGCCTGACCCAGGCCTGCTTCCTGCTGCTGCGCGTGACCGATCCGGCGGCCGCGCGCGCCTGGCTCGCGCAGGCGCCGGTCAGCAGCGCGAAGACGCAGCAGCCGCCACCGGCCACGGCGCTGCAGATCGCCTTCACCAGCGCCGGCCTGCAGGCGCTGGGCGTGCGGCAGGACGTCGTCGAGGGCTTCTCGCACGAGTTCATCGTCGGCATGGCCAGCGATGCCAGCCGCGCCCGGCGCCTCGGCGACCTCGGTCCGAACGACCCCGCTTGCTGGCAGTGGGGCGGGACGCCGGAGCAGTTGCCGCACGTGCTGCTGATGCTCTACGCGGTGCCGGGCGGCCTCGAGGACTGGCAGCGCAGCGTGTTGTCCCAGTGCGAGCTCGGCTTCGAGCTGATCGCCTGCCTCGCTACCTCCAACATGGACGGCGTCGAGCCCTTCGGATTCGTCGACGGCATCTCGGAGCCGGCGATCGACTGGCAGCGCCAGCGACCGGTGCGCGACGAGGAGCGCGGCGACTACAGCAATGTCTCGTGCCTGGGCGAATACCTGCTCGGCTACCCGAACGAATACGGCGGCTACACCGATCGGCCCTTGCTCGATACCGATCGCGACCCCGAGGCGATCCTGGCGCGGGCCGAGGATGCCCAGGACAAGGTCGATCTGGGCCGCAATGGCAGCTACCTCGTGCTGCGCCAGCTGCAGCAGGACGTCGCCGGCTTCTGGCGCTTCATGGACGCCCAGGTCGAGGGCGATCCCGTGCTTCGCAAGCAGCTGGCCGAGACGATGGTGGGGCGGACGATGGCGGGCGAGGCGCTGATCGGCGACACCGGCGAGCACATCCCCGGCGAGGACGACCCGCGCAACAGCTTCACCTACGCCAGCGATGGCGAGGGTCTGCACTGCCCGATCGGGGCTCACATCCGGCGCAGCAATCCGCGCAACGCCGACCTGCCGCCGGGCCCATCGGGCTTTCTTTCCTGGGCCCGGCGGACGCTGGGCTTCGACGCCGAGGCCCTTGCAGCCGACAAGGTCTCGTCGACCCGCTTCCACAGGCTGCTGCGGCGCGGCCGCGAATACGGACCCGGGGTGTCGATCGAACAGGCCCTGTCGTCCGCATCCGGCGGCGATGCCACCGGCCTGCACTTCATCTGCCTGGGCGCCAGCATCGCCCGCCAGTTCGAGTTCGTCCAGTCGGCCTGGCTGTCGGGCCTGCGCTTCGACGGCCTGCCCAGCGAAAGCGACCCGCTGATCGGCAACCACCTGCCGCGCGACGATGGCACGGCGACCGACGGCTTCTCGATCCCGCTCGAGTCCGGTCCTGACCGACGCGTCTGCGCCCTGCCGCAATTCGTGACGGTGCGCGGCGGCGCCTACTTCTTCATGCCGGGCCTGCGGGCCTTGCGTTATCTGTCGAAGGTGCAGCCATGAACTCGAATGCCAGCCGTCCGACGCCCAGCGCCAACACTGGGTCCGTCTGGCGCAACTTCGTGAGCGACACGGGCATGGCGCTGATTCGGCTGGAGCGCCGCTTCGATCCCTTGCTGCGGCCGGCCTTCGATGCCTTCCTGCGCGATCCGCTGGCACGCTTCACGACCGCCCTGATCAACAGCGGGCGCAGCGACGAAGGGCTGGCGATCGCCGAGGAACGGCACTTGCCCGACGAGGAAAGCTTCACCGACTCGATCGTCAAGAGCTTCACGCGCCAGATGACCGACCTCTGGAAGCCGGGCGGCTTCGAGCGCGGCGGCAACACCAAGACCCAGGGCATCGTGCGCGGCGAGTTCACGGTGCACGAGGACATCCCCGCGAACATGAAGCGAGGCATCTACGCCACGCCGCAGACCTTCCGCTGCTGGGTCCGGTTCTCGGGGCCCGGGCCCTACATCACGCCGGACATCGACGATGTCGGCTTCATGAGCATCAGCATCAAGCTGATGGGCGTGCAGGGGCCGAAGCTGATGGAGGACGAGCAGCACACGCTCGACATGTTCGCGGTCTCGACGCCGACATTCGTCACGCCAAACGCCAAGTGCAACGCCGCGCTGCAGCGCGAGAGCGTGAAGAACGCGCAGATCTTCTACTTCGTGAACCTGCACGACCCGCACCTGCTCGACCTCGTGATGCAGTCGCTCTTCATCAAGACCCAGAGCAGCCCGTTCGAGGCGCCGTACTTCAGCTGCGTGCCCTACCTGATGGGGGAGGGCCAGGCGATGCAGTATTCGGTCTGGCCGAAGTCGACCAAGCGCACGCCGATCCCGCGCCTGCCGCTGCGCCCGCCCGACGACTACCTGCGGCAGGCGATGGTGTCGGCGCTGGCCAACGACGATGTCGAGTTCGACATCCGGCTGCAGATGCAGACCGATCCGCACCTCATGCCGATCGAGAACGCCGGCGTGCTGTGGCCCGAGAAACTCTCGCCGCGCATCACGGTGGCGACGCTGCGGCTGCCGCGTCAGCGCTTCGATTCGCCGGCGCAGATGGAATTCGCCAAGCGGCTGTCCTACAACCCGTGGCACACGATCGCCGAGCACCGGCCGCTCGGCAACCAGAGCCGGGCGCGCAAGCGGATGTACTGGGAACTGGCGAAGCTGCGGCACACGATGAACGCGGTGCCGCACTACGAGCCGACGGGAGACGAGGTGTTCGAGTGAGCATCTGCCAGCTCCGGGCTTGCTGGTCTCGAAGCAACTGCAGTGAGAATTGAATGATCGTCCATACCTTCGGCCCTGCCTGGAACTCCATCGACCTGAGCCCCTTCGTCGTCAAGCTGCTGACGTGGCTGCGGATGGCGAAACTGCCGTGTACCACCCAGATCGCCAACGTGCGCAAGATGAGCAACACCAAGCTGCCGGCCGTGACGCTGGATGACGGTCGACTGCTCAACGATTCGCAGCAGATCATCGAGGTGCTGCGCCAGTCGCATCACGACCCGCTGGGCGAGCACCGGTGGAACGCTTCCGAGCGGGCGATGGCGCACGCCTGGCGATCGCTGTTCGAGACCGATCTCTATTTCGCCACCTACTATCAACGCTGGGTTCCGGACCAGAACTTCGCGATCCTGATGCCCGTCATGGCCGACTACATAGGCGCGCTGGGCGTGCCCGCTTTCGTGCGCCCTTGGGCGGTCAAGGCAGTTCGGCGCAACACCCTGGCCCAGCTCAATGCGCAAGGGACCGGCCGGCGACCGATCGAGCAGATCCATGCGATGGCGGATCGCGGCTATGTCGCGGCCAGCGACTTCCTGGCCGACAAGCCGTACTTCCTGGGCGATCGGCCGAGCGAACTCGATGCGACGGTCTTCGCTTTCCTTCACACGCTGTTGCTGCCCCCTTTCGTTTCGCCGCAAAAGGAACGGGTTGCCAGCCGATCGAACCTTGTCTGCTATCACCAGCGGATGCTGGCGCAGTATTGGCCGGAGCGGGAGGCGGTATCGACTTGAGATATGGCGAGCCGCGACAAGGTGCTCGAATAGCTGCGAGACCGACCGTTCTTTTCTTGCCCCGTCTTGCGAGTCCGCGCGTTCCCGAGCCCAATGACGTCGGTTGCGGCGTCGTCTCTCGCGCGCTCCGACGCCCCTCCGAATCCGACATCCGAAAGGTGGCCGCCGATGAAGCACTTCCTCATCAAGTATCGATTCCAGAACGGCACGGCCGAGGCATGGCATGAACACATCCGCCAGTTCATCGCCTGGCTGGACACCGAGCCCACCGTGAAAGGCAAGATCTCGTACCGCTGCCTGAAGGAGCGGGACGGCCCCGGCTACTACCATCTTGCCGCCGCGTCGGACGAACAGGCGATCAAGACATTGCAGAGCCAGGATTTCTTCAAGCGCTATACCGAGGAAAGCAAGCGCGTGGCCGGCGGAGAGGTCGAGGTCGTGCCGCTCGWATTGATCGCGCAGACCTCCTGAGGGGGCGGTCCTAAGCAGGGAAGTCGACGCCGCGCTGGCCGGCGCGCCAGAGCGGGTACTTGGTCATCACGCGGGCAAAGACCGGTGCCTCGAGCCGGGCGGCCAGCCAGGCGCGCAGGCGCGGCCAGGCCGCCTGCGCTTCGAACCAGAGCGCATCGACCTGCGCGAACTGCCGCACAAAAGGCGTAATCGCGATATCGGCGAGCGCGGGCGTGTCGCCGTGCAGACAGGACTGGGTCTGCAGCAGCGTGTCGATCCGCGCGAGGAAGAGGGCGCCTCGTGCGCGATGTGATTCGGCGCCCGCATCGGCCACCGGTTGCCGCGCCGGATACTTGTAGCCATCCAGGTGTCGCTTGAAATCGCCATCGCATTCGGCGACCAGCGCCAGCATCTCATCCAGCGTCGCGTGAGCGGGCCGGAGCCAGTTCTCCGGGTCGTTTCGCCGCAGCGCCCACAGCATGATGTCCAGGCTCTGGTCGATCACGCGGCCATCCACGTCGATCAGCACCGGCACCGTGCCCTTCGGCGAAGTGGCCAGCAGTTCGGCCGGCTTGTCACGCAGCACGACCTCGCGCAGTTCGCAGGACTGGCCGCTGACAGCGATCGCCATCCGCGCCCGCATCGCATAAGGGCAACGCCGGAAGGAGTACAGGATCGGCAGCGCGGCCGCGCTCAGATCAGCTTCCGGATCGCCTTCTTGCGCCATACGAAGCGGTAGTAGCAGGCCTGCAGCGTCAGCATCGCGGTGAAGGCGACCGGATAGGAGATCCAGATCCCGTTCAGGCCCAGCCGATGGCTCATCCACCAGGCCACGGGCACCTCGATCAGCCCGATGCAAAAGACCGAGATCGCGGTCGGCACCAACACCGAGCCGCTGGCCCGCATGATGCCCGACAGCGCGGCGCCCATGCCGAAGATCACGGTGCTCCACAGCATGATGTGGAGCAGCGTCTGCGCCACCTCGATCACCGGCTCGCTGGTGATGAAGAAGCCCATCAGCGGGCGCGAGAACAGGTAGCCCAGCAGCACCAGCGAGCCGGTCAGCACCAGGTTCATCACCAGTGCGGTGCGCGTGATGGCGCCGAGGCGCTGGGCCTGGCCGGCACCGATCGCCTGGGCGCCCAGGATCGAGGCCGTGATCGCGATCGAGATCGCCGGGAACTGCACGTAGGCCACCACCTGGTTGACCGCCCCGTAGGCCGCGGTCGCGTCCGAGCCGTAGGCATTGACGAAGGACAGCAGCGCGATCTCGGCCAGCGACACGACGATCATCTGCACGCCGGTCGGCACGCCGACCTTGAGCACCGCCTTGAGCAGCGCCGGCCGCACGCGCAGGTGCCGCATGAAATCGGCATCGGGCGCCAGCGGGCTCTTCTTGCGCCGCAGGTGGAAGCCCAGCCAGGCGGTTGCGACCACGAAGGAGACCACGGTCGCGCAGGCGCCGCTGGCGACGCCGAGCTGCGGCAGGCCGAACCAGCCCTTGATCAGCGCCGGYGTGATCACCATGCCGATCGCGGTCGAGATCATCAGCGTGTAGAGCGGCGTGACGGTGTCGCCGACGCCGCGCAGCATCGCGGTCGACAGCAGGAACACGAAGAGCCCGGGCATCGCGATCAGGATGATGCGGGCGTAGCGCGTGGCGTCGGGCAGGATGTCAGCCGGCGTGCCGAGCAGCTTCAGCATCGGCTCGGTGAAGGTGCCGCCGAAGAGCGCCACGCACAGGCCGAACAGGATGCCCACGGTGAGCGTCGTGCCGGCCACCGCGCGCGCCTTGTCGGGTTCGCGCGCGCCCCAGGCCTGGCCGATCAGCACCGAGGCCCCGGCGCCCAGGCCGATCGTGAACGCGATGAAGAAGAACATCACCGGGAAGAAGCCCGATACCGCCGCCAACGCCCGCACACCGAGCATCTGCCCGAGATAGACGTTGTTGAGCGTGCCCGACAGCGACTGCAGGATAKTGCTGAGCAGCATCGGCGCAAGGAACAGCAGGAACACCTTCCAGAGTGGCTTCGACGCCATGGCCGCCATGCGGGGGTTGGCGGGAGGGGCGACCGGGGGCACCGGGTCGACGGCGCCGGCCGTGTCGGCTGCGCTCATTGAGCGCTCCATGCCGTCGCCGCAAGCTTGTGGTGATGGGCGCCGATGTCCCCGGGCGAGGCCGCGACGAGTTGCCCGATGCGCTCGCGTTCGCCGGCTAACAGCGCGCGCGCGGCTTCCTCGAATC
>NZ_JBFUIU010000473.1:0-7116 GCF_056401695.1 Variovorax sp. P4_D9 | reverse complement strand
CCCGAGGCCAACCGCACGGCGGGCCTGATGCACCGGCTGCTGATGCTGAAGGAGAAGCACCCGCTGCCGGCCCACGGCGTGGTCGGCGGCGGGCTCGACTTCTCCCTCGGCCGGGAGGCGATGTGCCCGGCCGGTGCGGAGATCGATGACTACGAGCGCAAGATGCCGCTCGGCGGCATGCCCTTCGGACTGCCGGGACTGAGCCCGGCCGAGCTCGGCGTGCTGACCCGCTGGGTCGAACTCGGCGCGCCCTACGAGGGCCCGCCGGCGCCGGCGCCGCTGGCGCTGCAGCGGATCGCGATGTGGGAGCGCTTCTTCAACGGCGACTCGCCGAAGGAGCGGCTCTTCAGCCGCTATGCCTATGAGCACCTGTTCCTGGCGCACCTCTTCAGCCGATCGTGGACGGCATTTCAAATGAACGTGGACGCTGTTTCAGGCTGATCGCCCGATCGTGGACGATCGCGGCGCGCGCGAGTGATCTTGACCGTGGGCATGCTGGCCGATTTTTCGGCCCACCATGCCCACCACAAGGACCACGATGCGACAGATACGACAGGCCCTGCGCCTGCACCTCGAAGCCGGCCTGAGCTACGCCCAAGTCGCCCGCGCCGTCGGTATCGGCAAGGGAACCGTCGGCAAGTTCATGCTGCTGGCGCGTGCCGCCGGGGTGGACTGAGGCGTTGCCCAGACCCTCTCGGACGAAGAGCTCGAGACCCGCCTCTATCGGCCGGCCGTTGCGCGTTCGAGTCGCCAGCTCGAACCCGACTACGCCTGGATCCACCAGGAACTCAAGCGCCCGGGCGTCACCCTCCAGTTGCTGTGGGAGTACCAGCGCGATCGCAGCGAAGGTGGCGCCTACAAGTACACGAGCTTCTGCGTCAAGTACCGGGCCYGGGTAGCGAGCCTGAAGCGCTCGATGCGCCAGAGCCATGCGGCCGGCGAGCGCCTGTTCGTCGACTACGCGGCAAATCGCAGGCGTCTATGTCTATGGTTACGCCGTTGGGCATGCGTGCGTGCAAGCACAGTGTCGGCGCCAATGTCGCCGCGGGCTGCGCCTGAATCGCCAGCGGCACGAAGGCTTCCTGCGCCGGCTCCAGAGCACCGGTGATCGCGCGCTGCCGATCACCGTGCTCTCGCACCCAGCGGCTCAACTGGTTGGCGTTCACCCCAGCCTGGCGCGCCAAGCCTGACACAGACACTCCAGGCTTGGCACACTCGGCAACCAGTTCGGCCTTGGCCCGTTCGTCGTACACCGACCGCCCGTCGCGCTTGTGGCCGACCACCAACCTACGTGCCAATTCTTCAAGATGTTCTGACATCACGTTCCCGCGTTGATCTACGTGGGAACGTAGGCTGTCAG
This sequence comes from Variovorax sp. P4_D9, assembly GCF_056401695.1. NCBI lineage: Bacteria > Pseudomonadati > Pseudomonadota > Betaproteobacteria > Burkholderiales > Comamonadaceae > Variovorax > Variovorax sp. P4_D9. The sequence goes on along the minus strand of NZ_JBFUIU010000473.1, from coordinate 5,756 downwards.
GTCAGGGCCCGGGATTCAAGGACGCGGTTAGTCGAGCGCTTACCTTCAATGCCGGCTTCAAGGCTGCATGACACCTCCGAGCGCCGCCGTCCGCCCGAGGCCCAGGCAAAGAGCAGCACGGTGCGATCACGCTTTCCCTTGAACGAGTCGTCACACGTCTCCAGCACCGCCTCCAACGACTCCCTGGTCAGCGCGCGAGCGCGCGCTGCTTGTGGGGCAGGTGCGTATTTCGGAGGAGCGTGACCGACCGTTTCGGCATCGTGACCGCCGAATTCGGGAACGTGACCGGTCATTTCGGTGACGTGACCGACTGATTGTTGGTGGCCGCCCGAGTGCGGTTGCCGACCTGTCAAGGTGAGTGTGGTCAGCAATTTCGATGGCCTGATGTTCAAGTATGTCGAGGGTCCAATGACGAGCGCGACCCTCATCGCCGCTGATCAGAACGGCTCTTCCTCGTCGGGTCGTGGAGCGACAGGTGGGTTGATTCGGATGTCGCGCTGCTGGTCGTAGAAGCGATGGATCTGGGCGCCGTAGTGCGCCTCGAAGCGGAAGGTCAGTTCGTGCAGGAAGTCGAGTATTTCGACGGCCGATGAATCCGACAGCGGTGGCAGATCGGTGGGCATCAACGCAAACGGTGCGGGGGTGTTGGCCATGGTGACGTGGGTTCAGCGGGCGGGGGCCGAGCGTTTGCCGATCGGCACCGGTTTGGCAAAGACCTGGAAGTAGAGCTGCTCGTCGAGTTGAACCAGCTCGCGCTCGGCGGCCGCGCCCAGCAGTTCGCTGGCCAGCGTCGTGAGCACACGGTAATTGCCGGCGGCGTGATCGCACAGCGTGTGTTTGAGCGGCGTCGTCATGAGATTGGCATTGCCGCAGGCGGCCAGCACGAAGTCCAGGCAATCGCGCAGCTGCTCGGGCGTCGCCGCTTCGGTGGCGAGCCGGGTGCGGATGCGGCTGCCCAGCGGGATGAGCTCCTCGCGGCGCAGCTTCTCCAGCAAACGGGCATCGCCGGCCAGCACCACGCACAGCAGCGGCTGCGAATCGAACTGGGCGCTGGCTATGAGGCGCAACTCCGAGAGCACCGGCACGCTCATCTCCTGCGCCTCGTCGATGAGTAGCACGGGCCGGCGCCGGCACGACTCCAGATGTCCCAGCCAGCGCTCGCGCAGCGCCTTGAAGCCACCCCAGCGGTTATGTGGGCGCAGCGGCACCGCAAACACGTCGCCCAGTTCGCGGTAGAAGTCTGCCAGGTTGCTCTGCGGGTGGCTGATGGTGGCGAGCTGCACATCGGCCAGGCGCGCCAGGCGCTGTGCCAGCACGCGCAGTGCCACGCTCTTGCCCGAGCCCGGTTCGCCGTGGATCAGCGCGAAGCCACCCTCGCGCACCTGGGCGTGCTCGATGCGCCAGCAGAAGCTCTCCAGGCGAGCCGACACATGCAGCGCCTCGACCGGTACCTCGGGCGTGAAGGGATTCCACTTCAGCCCGTACAGGGCCAGCAGCTTCTGGTTCATGAGGGGTCCTTGGTGGGCGGTGGGTTGGAAGGCCCCGGCGTGGGCAGGTAGGCCGGTGGCAGACCCGTGGCGGCGTGCTCGGCCAGAAGGTGGCGCATCAGAGGCGCCATGGAGGTCGCCGGCAGYGGCGACAGATCGGGTCCCAGGCGATCCAGGCGCCGGCGCTGGCCGTCCGCGTTGGCCGACTTGTCCAGCGGGTGCACGGCACACAGCAGCGCGCCACTGCGGGCATCGACGAGATCGACGCGCGACAGGTCCCAGCGCGCGTAGCGCAGATGGCAATCCTGCAGATGGCGCAACCGGCTGGGAATCTCGTAGCGGCGACCCTCCAGGCTCACCGTGGCGTCGCTGTGTCRCAGACGACGTCGGACCTCGATGCGGAACGCCTCGCGCAAGGCATCACTGCCCGGTGCGGGGCGACTCACGCTGGGGCCGTCCAGGAATCGCGCCAGCGGCGTGGCGCCGAACTCGGAGTGCACGCCGCGGTGATACTCCTGCTCGACCCAGGCCTGCGTGGCTTGGTTGAGCAGGTCCAGGCTGAGTTGCGCCTCGCCCTCGAGCATGGCCATCAGGCGCGACTCGACGCGGGCCCAGAAGACTTCCTGCTTGGCGTTCTGATACGGCGAGTAAGGCAGCGTCGTCTGGTGCAGGATACCCAGACGGGCCAGGCCCGAAGTGGTCTCGGCGGCGAGCATGGCCGCGCCGTTGTCGGTCATCAGCGACCTGGGCAGCCCGCGCTTCATCAGCGCCTGGGACAGCGCGTGCACCAGGCTCTGAGCAGATTCATCCAGGTACCACTGCAGGTGGCACACCAGGCGCGAGCGGTCGTCCATCACGCACATCAGCATCGGCTTGACCCATTCGCCCTGACGCGTGAGGACCCTGCGCGATCCGTGGTGGAAGTCCAGGTGCCAGAGCGCGCCCACGTGATCGACCTCGAAGCTACGCACCTCCAGGTGTTCGAGGCGGTCGCGGGCGGCCTCGGCGCCATCGGTGGCACGACGCGGCGAGCGCTGGCGCACCATGCCGCGGGCCTTGAAGAAGCGGCGCACCGTGGGGTACGAAGGCAGCGTTGCGCCCGCCAACACGATCTGCAGGTTGTCGAAGTGCAACTGGATGGTCCAGCCCGGATGCTCGCGGTACTGCAGCAGCAGCGCACCTTCAGCCTGGGCCGACACGCTGGGGAAGCACCCAGCGTGCGCGCGCAGCCGGTCCGTGAGCGCGGCCACCGGGTCTCGAGCGCGGCGGGCGGTGTAGAACCAGCGCTCCAGGGTCGAGACACCGAAGCGCACGTCCAGGCCGGTGGCGGGGTCGCGCCAGTACTTGGCGGCCAATGCACGAAGGACGCCCAGCAAGTCGCCCTTGGCCGGCGGTGCGGCCAGGAGCGCACCGATGATCGAGAAGCGCAAACGCGCTTGGCCGTCTCTCACGGAGATGTCGTGACTGGAACTCAAGTGGACTCCCAAGAAGGCGCCACGGGAGTTGTGTCGCTCAAGGGAATGAAGGCTATCGAGCCTCGCCGGCGGCGACCATCACCATCCTCTGCGGGTGTCGTTCAACCCTCACGCTACGTGGCCGCTTGCTGGCTTCGCACCCGAGCCGTCAGCGGCGTGAGAAACCGCAGACACGCGCTCAGGCGGGCCGACGCGTCGGCGCCGGTGAAGCGTTCGAGCAAGCTGGCTGGCAGATGCCCGAGGTCAACCGGTGGCATGAAGGCGCCGCACGCGCCGCGCCAAAGCGGCGTGCGAACAAAAGCGCCTGCCCACCAGGTTCGCCAGCGCTCCAAGGTGCGCAGCGGAACCGCCAGGCCGGCCAGCAGCGGCGCGCTTGAGTTCGAGCCGGCATGCCGGCTCGAACTCAAGACCATCACCAGCGCCAAATACATGCGCCGGCCGAGAAAGCGACGTCGCCGTCGTTCGCTTGCGGCACGTATTGCAGCAAAAGCTGAAACGCTGGTCGAAGCTCGAACGGAATTCGGGCAGGCAACCGCGTGGCTTGCGCGGGTAGTTCGCGCAATGCAGTCGCCCTTCACAGGCGCATCCCGCGGCTTGGGTCTGGGCCGCCTGGTCTCGGTCGATCTCGAGCAGCAGGGCAAAAAACCGGGGGTCTTGCAATAGGGCGTGGCACACTGGGATCGTCTCTAGTCTTGGTAAACCAGAGACTCCCCCAAAGGGCTCCTTTATTCAAGGGCCCCGAGGGGGGCCTTACCGCCTACATCACGCTACGTGATCAAAACACCGGCCGGACACATCGGGATAGGTGATCAGGCTCATCAAGGGGTCGGTGCTGGTGTTGCGTATGAACCACCGCTGGGGCATAGCCTCGCGGCCTTTGGGCCGCAGAACTGATGCCACAGCAACGCATGGAAATACGCATGATCACACGTCTGCACGACTCCTTGACGCGCGTCCCGACCGATTGGACCTGCGTGACCTCGTCTTTCGACCGCCCCTGCAGTCTCTCCCTCCGACGTATCCCCTTGAGCCCGATGTCAAGAAGTTCATCTCGTCCTACGTCGCGGACCGGCCTGGTRCTCAACCAAGGGGATCAAGGAGCCTGCACGGGCTTCGGCCTTGCGTGTGTTGCCAACTACCTGCTTTGGACCCGCCACATCGAGGACAAGGTGCGGGTGCCGTTCCTGCCCGTCAGCCCCCGCATGATGTATGAGCTCGCCAAGCGCTATGACGAATGGCCCGGCATCGACTACGAAGGTTCGAGCTGCCGGGGGGCGTTGAAGGGCTGGCACAAGCATGGCGTGTGCAGCAGCGACAACTGGCCGTACGCCGTCAAGAAGGGAAAGGCGATCTTCACGCCACCCAGGAAAGGGTGGGAGCTTGACGCCGCCGGCCGTCCGCTGGGCGTCTACTACCGGGTCGACAAGGCATCGGTGGTCGATCTGCAGTCGGCGATTGTGAACATCGGCGCCGTCTACGTTTCAGCCACGGCGCACGATGGATGGGATTCGCTCGAGCGCACCAAAGTCGGCAAAGCGCCCGAGAAGCACGCGAACCTCCCGGTGATTCCGCCCTGCGCAGACCCCAAGAGCAGGGGCGGGCACGCGTTCGCGCTCGTCGGGTTCAATGACCGCGGCYTCGTAGTCCAGAACAGTTGGGGCACCAAATGGGGCGCCTCAGGATTCGGAGTGCTGCCCTATGACGACTGGGTGCAGAACGCAACAGACGCTTGGGCGTGCGGCCTCGGCGTTCCCGTCTCGATACTGGACATCGTCCGCGGGGTCGCGCAGCCAGTCGTCTCCACCCGCTGGAGAGTCAGTTCCGGCCAGGCACTCACGAAGCTCGAACGGGCATCCCGCGAGCCGAACAACCCGCCAAACGACCCATGGCCGTTCGACCATCATTTCGAATTCAAGGAGTACGAGCCTTGGCCGACGTCTGCCGCCTACGAGCACACCCTGGTGACAGGGAACAATGGCGAACTCAGCGCAACCGATTTCACGCGCGACGCGAGTGATAAAGAGGGCATTGCCAAGGAGATCGTTCGCGAGAATCCCAAAGGCGTGGTTCAAAGCCCAGAAGGGCAACGTGCTCAGGCTCGCCGTCTATGCCCATGGCGGCCTCAATGACGAGGATGCTTCGATCCAGCGTATTCGCGTCTTGGGGCCGTGCTTCGAGGCCAATGGCGCCTACCCGATCTTTCTGACTTGGAAGACCGGCGCCGGCGAGTCGATCGCGGACATGGCCAAGGACTGGGTCGCGAAGATCGTCGGTGACGAAGCAGCGCGATCGGCGGGCATTCTGGATGCTCTTGGTGACGCCAAGGACCGTGCGGTGGAAACCACTGCGCACGTGCTTGGGAAAGGCATTTGGAGCGAGATGCGCGATAACGCTGCGGAGAGCGTCCAGCCAGGTCGCGGGCTGGCGCTTCTCACAAAGAACCTGATCGCCCTCAAGGCCGATCTGGAGATCGCCGGCAAGGAGCTGGAGCTTCACCTCATCGGACACTCGGCGGGATCCATCCTCCTTGGGCACTTCCTCACCCTGTTTGCGCCCAAAGACGGAGCGGCGCCGCCGCTCAAGATCGCAACGACGTCGTTGTACGCCGCGGCCTGCTCGGTGGCCTTCGCGAACAAGACATATGTCCCTGCCGACCAGGCGAAGGTCATCGACTTGGACAAGCTGTGGCTGTATGTGCTGACAGACGACAACGAGAAAAAAGATGGCCTGCCAACGCCAGCATTCAGGGCGTATGGAAAGTCGCTCCTCTACCTGGTCTCGCGCGCACTCGACG
>NZ_JBFUIU010000472.1:0-7122 GCF_056401695.1 Variovorax sp. P4_D9 | reverse complement strand
CACCCCCGAGGATTACGCCAAGCTGGCCAGGCACATCATCGAGAACGACATGCTCAACGGCGAGGTGATCCGCCTCGACGGCGCGATCCGGCTCGCGCCGCGCTGATGTAGCCCCCCGCTCCCTCACTTCGTGTGGTCGCTGCCCCCCCGGGGGGCCGCAGGCCGCCTTGGGCGGCCCGGCGCCGGCCTGGGGTCGCATTGCTACCGAGGGCACCGTCGTCGTCCTCGGCCGGCTTCAGGCTGCCGGTGCGCTCGTAGCGCTCGTATTGGGCGATGACCTGGGCGCCGAACAGCACCAGCGTGGCGGCGATCTCGAGGCTCAGCATCACCACGATCGCGGTGGTGAGCGAGCCATAGACCACGTTGACCTGCGACAGCGTGGCGAAATACAGCACCAGCACCCGTCGCGTGACCTCCCATAGCAGCGCGGCGGTCACGCCGCCGAGCAGCGCATGGCGCAGCCGCAGCCGGCCGACCGGCATCACGAGGTAGAGCGAGGTCAGCATGAAGATCTCGCCGCCCAGCCCGAGCAGGTACAGCAGCACGCCCGAGACGCCAGACAGCGACCAGCTGTAGCCGAGCAGCTCAACGCTCTCCTCGCCGATCACCTGCAGCGCGCCCGACACCAGCGTCACCAGCAGCAGGCCGATGCACAGGCACAGGATGTAGATGTAGGGCATGACCACCGAGATCAGGTAGTGACGCGAATGCTCGGCCTTGCGGTGGTGGAAGATCACCGCCATCGCACTCTCGAGCACCGTGAAGGCCAGCGAGCTGAAAAAGATCATCGTTACCAGCAGCACCGGCCCGAGCACCTCGGCATGGTTCAGGAAGTTCGACAGCTCGGCGACGATGGCCTGCGACTGGCCCGGCAGCAGCCAGGCCAGGTAGCGGCCCACCGCGCTCAGCAGGGCCGCCTGCTCGATGAAGTGCGACAGCGCGATCACGCTGACGATCAGGAGCGGCACGATCGACAGCAGCGCGTAGTAGGCCACCGCCCCCGCCAGCAGCAGGCCCTGGTTGGCCTTGAAGCTCTTGAGCGCCTGCCAGCCGAAACGCAGCGGGTGGCGAAGCACCGGAGCGGCGTGGATGAATGAGTGGCGGATCATGCGTCGATTTCGGACCATCGAGTATGCGTCCGGACGGCGCGGGCCCGGCGGCTTGCGTATCATTTGGAGTTCCGAGCCTACATGACCATCCCCGCTTCTTTCATCCAGGAACTGATCGCACGCGCGGACGTGGTGGAAATCGTCGGACGCTACGTCCAGCTCAAGAAGGCCGGCGCCAACTTCATGGGCCTGTGCCCTTTCCACGGCGAAAAATCACCCTCCTTCTCGGTAAGCCCAACCAAGCAGTTCTATCACTGCTTCGGCTGCGGCGTGCATGGCAATGCGATCGGCTTCCTGATGGAGCACGCAGGCATGGGCTTCGTCGAGGCGGTGCACGACCTGGCCGGCCAATACGGCCTGCAGGTGCCCGAGGACGACGCCTCGCCCGAGGAGCGCGCCCGCGCCGCCGGCCAGCGGCAGAAGCAGGCCACGCTGACCGAAGTGCTCGAGAAGGCCGGCGAAGCCTACCGCAAGCAGCTGCGGCAGTCGCCCGGCGCGATCGAGTACCTTAAGGGCCGGGGGGTCTCGGGCGAGGTCGCGAAGCAGTTCGGAATCGGCTACGCCCCGGCCGGCTGGCGCTCGCTGGCCAGCGTGTTCCCCGAATACGACGATCCGCTGCTGGCCGAAAGCGGCCTAGTGATCGTCGGCGAGGCCAATGACGACGGCGACGGCAAGCGCTACGACCGCTTCCGGGACCGCGTGATGTTCCCGATCCGCAACGTCAAGGGCGAGTGCATCGGCTTCGGCGGCCGGGTGCTCGGCGACGAGAAGCCCAAGTACCTGAATTCGCCCGAAACCCCGGTCTTCAGCAAGGGACGCGAGCTGTACGGGCTCTACGAAGCCCGGGCCGCCTTCCGCGACCGCGGGTATGCGCTGGTCACCGAGGGCTACATGGACGTGGTGGCGCTGGCGCAACTGGGTTTCCCGAACGCGGTCGCCACCCTGGGCACCGCCTGCACGCCCGAGCATGTCCAGAAGCTGTTCCGCTTCACCGAATCGGTGGTTTTCAGTTTCGACGGCGACGCCGCCGGCCGCCGCGCCGCGCGCAAGGCCCTCGACGGTGCCCTGGCCTACGCCACCGACGTGCGCAGCATCAAGTTCCTGTTCCTGCCAGCCGAGCACGACCCCGACAGCTTCATCCGCGAATTCGGCGCCGACGCCTTCGCGCGCTTCGTCGCCGAGGCCACGCCCCTGAGCCGCTTCCTAATCGAGGCGGCCCGCGAGGGCTGCGAGCTGTCGACGGCCGAGGGCCGCGCCCACATGGCGAGCAACGCCCGGCCGCTGTGGAGCGCGCTGCCCGAGGGCGCGCTCAAGCGCCAGCTGCTCGGAGAGATCGCCGCCCTGGTGCAGCTCGGCACCAAGGAACTCGGCGAGCTCTGGGCGCCGGCGGCATCGCGGACGCCAATCCCGGCGCCGGCCCGTTCGGCACCGGCCTCTTCCGAGATGTCCGAAGAGGACTGGGCCAGCCGCGACCAATGGTTCGACGAACAGGCGCGCAGCGGTCCGGAAAAGAGGCGCTTCAAGTCCTTTCGCCAGCCGACGCCGCCCCGCCCTCCTCCGGGCGGGCGCCGCCTGCCGACCAGCCGGGCCGACGTTGCGGCGCGGCTGGTGCTGTCGAACCCGGCCGAGTGGGAAGCGCTGTCTCATGAGCTTCATGCCCTGCTGTGCGACCTGCCCGGCGAGCACGGGCAGTTGTTCGCCTGGCTCGACAGCCAGTCGCATGAGCACGGGGTCCAACCCTGGGCGGCGCTGCGCGAGGGCCTGCGCGGCCTGAGCTTCGAGTCGCTGGCGGTGCGGGTCATGACCGGCCCGGACGGCGGCCCGATCGGCGATGCCGAAGGCGAACAGGCGGCCGACGCGGCCCGCGAGCTGCGCAACGTGCTCGACTACATGCTGGACGACCTGCTCAAGGCCCAGCAAAGCGAGGCGATTGCGGCGGTGGGCAGCGATCCGCGGGCCCTGGAGCGCTACAAGGCGCTCGAGGCGCGCCGGCTGGAGTTGCGAAATCGCCTCAAGCCCAGCACAAACAGTGCTTGAAAAACGAGCAGCGCGCTATAATGTAAGGCTTAGCTAGACGCCAGCCAGCGTCTAGCGACAGGCAAGAGCGACAGCAGCACCTCCGGGCCGACCCCATGCGCAATGCACTTCCCGACGGGAAACGGGTCAATACACCGCAAGGACTGCACACCAAATGTTCGCCCGACATCTTGCCTTTTGACGGCTGCCAGGGGGCTCGCGTTCCCTCAGCCTCAGTGTTTGTGCTCCTGCCTGCGCCGGGTTCGAGGCGCGTGTGATTCCGCTTGGTCCATCTTGTTGTACGAGGTCGTATGCCCAGTTCAAAGAAGCCTGCCGTGTCCGCTGCCAAGAAGCCCGCTGCAGAAAAACCGTCTAAGACCGCCGCGCTGCAGGCAACCAAGACGGGTGCCGTCGCCTCCAAGGCGTCAGCAGCTACGAAAGTGAAAACCGTGCCTACCAAAACGACCCTCTCCGCCGACCCCACGACCGCCAAGCCCGCTGCCAAGAAGGTGGGACGCCCGCCCAAGGCCGCCGGCGCCGCCACCACCACCGGCGCCAAGCGCGGCCGCAAGCCGAAGGCCGGCAACGAGTCTGCAGGCAGCGACATCGACCTGTCCGACATCGAAGACGAGTTGGTCGGTGAAGAACCGGCGGCCACGACGACCGAGGAAAAGGTCAAGCCGCTGCGCATGAAGATCAGCAAGGCGAAGGAACGCGCCTTGATGAAGGAGTTCGGCCTCGACGAGACCGTGCTCTCCGAAGAAGACCTGGCCAAGCGCCGTTCGCGCCTGAAGACCCTGATCACGCTGGGCAAGACCCGCGGCTACCTGACGCACGGCGAAATCTCCGACCACCTGCCCGACAAGCTGGTCGACGCCGAGACCATGGAAGTCGTGGTCACGATGCTCAACGACATGGGCGTGGCCGTCTATGAGCAGACGCCCGACGCCGAGACCCTGCTGCTGAACAACACCGCCCCGACCGCCACCACGGTCGAGGAAGCCGAAGAAGAAGCCGAAGCCGCGTTGTCGACCGTCGACAGCGAATTCGGCCGCACCACCGACCCGGTGCGCATGTACATGCGCGAGATGGGCACGGTCGAGCTGCTCACGCGCGAAGGCGAAATCGAGATCGCCAAGCGCATCGAGGGCGGCCTGATGGCCATGATGGAAGCCATTTCGGCTTCGCCCGCGACCATCGCCGAGATCCTTCGCCTGGGCCAGGAAATCCGTGACGGCAAGGTCGTGATCTCGACCATCGTCGACGGCTTCTCGAACCCCAACGAGGCCGACGACTACGTGGCCGAAGAAGACTTCGACGAATTCGACGAGGAAGACGACGACGACGGCAAGGGCGGCTCCAAGGCGCTGACCAAGAAGCTCGAGGAACTCAAGCGCGACGCGCTCGAGCGCTTCGACCGCATCGCCTCGCTGTTCGAGAAGGTCCACAAGATCTACGACAAGGAAGGCTACGGCACGCCGGCCTACGACAAGGCCCAGCACGCCCTGTCCGAAGAGCTCATGACGATCCGCTTCACCGCGCGCACGATCGAGAAGCTGTGCGACCTGGTGCGCACCCAGGTCGACGACGTCCGCAAGAAGGAGCGCGAACTGCGCCGCATCATCGTCGACAAGTGCGGCTTCCCGCAGGAAGAATTCATCCGCGACTTCAGCGGCTACGACAAGCACGGCAACCGCGTCGCCTCCAACCTGCTGAACCTCAAGTGGGTCGAGAAGCAGGCCGCGGCCGGCAAACCCTGGAGCGCCGTGCTGGCGCGCAACATTCCGCCGGTGCAGGAACTGCAGCAGCGCCTGACCGACATCCAGTCGCGCGTGGTGGTGCCGCTGACGCAGCTGAAGGACATCAACAAGCGCATGAACGAAGGCGAATCGTCTTCGCGCGATGCCAAGAAGGAAATGATCGAGGCCAACCTGCGCCTCGTGATCTCGATCGCCAAGAAGTACACCAACCGCGGCCTGCAATTCCTCGACCTGATCCAGGAAGGCAACATCGGCCTGATGAAGGCGGTCGACAAGTTCGAATACCGTCGCGGCTACAAGTTCTCGACCTATGCCACGTGGTGGATCCGCCAGGCGATCACGCGCTCGATTGCCGACCAGGCGCGCACCATCCGCATCCCGGTCCACATGATCGAGACCATCAACAAGATGAACCGCATCAGCCGGCAGCATCTGCAGGAGTTCGGCTTCGAGCCCGACGCCAGCATCCTGGCCGCCAAGATGGAGATCCCGGAAGACAAGATTCGCAAGATCATGAAGATCGCGAAGGAGCCGATCTCGATGGAAACGCCCATCGGCGACGACGACGATTCGCACCTGGGCGACTTCATCGAGGACAGCAGCAACACGGCGCCGATCGAGGCCGCGATGCAGGCCGGCCTGCGCGACGTGGTCAAGGACATCCTCGACAGCCTGACGCCGCGCGAAGCCAAGGTGCTGCGCATGCGCTTCGGCATCGAGATGTCGACCGACCACACGCTGGAAGAAGTCGGCAAGCAGTTCGACGTCACGCGCGAGCGCATCCGCCAGATCGAGGCCAAGGCGCTGCGCAAGCTGAAGCACCCGTCGCGCTCCGACAAGCTGCGCAGCTTCATCGATACGCTGTAGGCTCGCTGCAAGCAGGACAAAGAAGGCGCCTTCGGGCGCCCTTCTTTTTTTCGAGAACACCAAGAATCGACCGGAGACACCCCCCATGAACCCCGAAGCCGACAAACTCTGGCGCGCGCCGCGCTGGGCGCTGGCCGTGCTGCTGGCGGTCCTCGGCATGCTTGGCCCGTTCTCGATCGACACCTACATCCCGGCCTTCTCGGGCATCGCGCGCTCGATCGGCGCCACGCCGGCCGAAATGCAGCAGACGCTGTCGGCCTACCTGTTCGGCTTCGCCTTCATGAACCTGTTCCACGGCGCGCTGTCGGACAGCTTCGGCCGCCGGCCGGTGGTGCTGTGGGGGCTGGCGGTCTTCACGATCGCGTCGCTGGGCTGCGCGCTGTCGCAGACCATCGGCCAGCTGGTGCTGTTTCGCGCCCTGCAGGGCTTGTCGACCGGCGCCGGCATCGTGGTCTCGCGCGCCGTCATCCGCGATATGTTCCCGCCGGCCGAAGCGCAGAAAGTCATGTCGCAGGTGACGATCTATTTCGGCATCGCGCCGGCGATCGCGCCGATCGTCGGCGGCTTCCTGTTCGTCCACCTCGGCTGGCACAGCATCTTCTGGTTCCTGGTCGGCGTTGGCGTGGTGCTGTGGGTCGCCAACTTCAAGCTGCTGCCCGAGACGCTGCACAGGAGCCAGCGCCAGCCCTTCGAGGTGCGGCACCTGATGCGCGGCTACTGGGACCTGTGCTCCGACCCGCGCTTCCTGCTGCTGGCACTGGCCAGCGGCGTGCCCTTCAACGGCATGTTCCTTTACGTGCTCGCCGCGCCGGCCTTCCTCGGCGAGCACCTGGCGCTGGCGCCGACTCAGTTCTTCTGGTTCTTCATCCTGACCATCGGCGGCATCATGGCCGGCGCCTGGGCCAGCGGCCGGATGGCAGGCAAGGTGGCGCCGAAGCGGCAGATCCGCGACGGCTTCGTGATCATGCTGGCGACCTCCATGGTCAACGTGATCGCCAATGCCCTCTTCACGCCGCATGCGGCCTGGGCGCTGTGGCCGCTGGCGGTGTTCGCCTTCGGCTGGGCGCTGATGGTGCCGGTCGTCACCCTGCTCGTGCTCGACCTGCACCCGGATCGCCGCGGCATGGCTTCGTCGCTGCAGGCCGTGATCGGCTCGACCGCCAACGGCATCGTGGCCGGCGTGGTCGCGCCACTGGTGATGCACTCCACGCTGGCGCTCGCCGCCACCTCGCTGCTGATGCTGGGCGTCGGGCTGGTGGCCTGGGTCTGGCTGCACGGGCGCTGGCCCGAGATCGGCCGCCGGGTTGCCGGCGAGGCGGCCTGAAGCGATGCGCTGGCTCGATCTCCGAAGCTTCGCCCGCGCCTGGCTT
>NZ_JBFUIU010000471.1:0-7123 GCF_056401695.1 Variovorax sp. P4_D9 | reverse complement strand
GCGGGGTACTGCATCTCTTGGAGGGCCGTCGGGAAGCCCCCGAAATCATGGAGGGTCTCCGGCCTCGTCTGGATGCCAACGCCGGTGGCGCCTGGCGTGAGCCAATGGGCGGAGACCGAGAGAATAGCGACCGGCCGCGGGAGTTCCTTCCCCCAAGCCACCAGGCGTCGCGTGAACTCGTTATCCTGGATAGCGTTCATGGGACTGCCGTGTCCGATGAAGATCACCGGCATGCGGCGCGTTGGCATGGCTTGCGCGTTCGCCAGGCCGGCGAGGCCTGCTAGCACGGCGATGGCGCCGCCCGCGGATGCGGTTTGAATCAGCGCGCGGCGAGATATCGATGGACGGGAATGCATGAGAGTCGTGATGCGTGCGGCCGATCACGGCCTCTTGAGGCTCGAATGTAGCCGGTGTTCAGATCGCCTCCGGACATCCGAGGCTGTTCCCGAGGCCGCGATTGCCCTTCGACTGAAGCCATTCGCGCCGATGTCGCTGCCGGAATTGTTGCGCGAGAAGGCATAAGGATTGGGGTTCGAGCAGGTCAACGACGAACCTGTCCCGCCGCCTGCGCCCCAGCTGGCCCCAGCGGTCAGGCTCCCGGACGTGGTACCGCACATCTGCAGCCCCCTCCGGCATGGGCTGTCGGCGCCGCGGCGAGACCGGCCATGCCGGCAACGGCCCGAGGGCCAGCACGGCTGCGGCCAGCAGGCCGAAGGACGACTTCTTGCCCATCGCCCGACTGCCTTCCGCCGCCCGGTCTTTTCGTTCCAGATGCTCTTGTACGACTTGTTCATGATTTTTCGCGAGTCTCCAATTAAAATAGATCAATAATCGGCCTGAAATTCAAGCGAATATTCCAATCGGATATTCGAATTTCCACGATTCATTTGAGTGGAAATAATTTAGGACAAATGTTAAAGATTATTAATTGAGAGAGAATGAGGAATTTTCTGAAAGCTTTAGAGCTACGAATCAAAGCACTATCGGATTCATGATTCGTAATCTATTTCTCATCGGCCTTGCCCCCGGACTCACGATCGGAGGTGGCCGCGATCAGTCGCCATGAGGTGCAGCGACGGCGCGTGCGGGCCCGGCCCGGCCTCACGCCGATGTCGGCAGTCGCGGCAGTTGCGGCGAGCATTTGTGCCCGCGGCATTGCCGGCGCTCGAGGATCGAGCGCATCATCGCGACACCCATTTGCAGCGCGGCATTCCGCCCGAGCACCGGCCCCGGTGGCGATGAGGAGGATCACCCCATGCAAGCCACCCCGTTGCGCGATCTGGCCATCGTTGGCGGCGGCATTGCCGGCGTCATCCACCTGCAATACGCGCGACAGTCGGGCCTTGACGCCCTGGTGCTCGAAAAGCAGAGCGGCGTCGGTGGCCTGTGGCGTCAGATTCCAGCATGGCAGGACATCCAGATCAGCCCGGCCGACTGGACCCTCGGCAATCTGCCGCTGGACGGTCCGAAGCAAGCGCAGGTCCTCGCCAACATCGAGGCATGGGTCGAGCGCTTCGGCCTCGCCGATCGAATCCGGGTTGACAGCCCGGTGTCCCGCGTGCGCCACAACGGCTCATGCTGGGAGCTCGATACGCCGCAAGGCTCGGTGCGCGCGCGTCATCTGGTGGCGGCCAGCGGCGGCCACAACACGCCCGTGATTCCCGATGTGCGTCGTCGCGAAGTCACGGTGCGAGAACTGCATTCGAGTGCCCTGCGCGATCCTGCCGAACTGACCGGTCGCGACGTGCTCGTGGTCGGTGGCGGCGCGTCGGCCTTCGACCTTCTGGACCTGTGCCTGGAGCACCAGGCGCGCCGGATCGTCTGGGCCTACCGGGGCTTGCGCTGGTTCACCCCGACCGGCAAGCCGAAGATCATCGCGGGCAGCGTGCGGCCGTACGCGAAGATGCAGGCCAACGGAGTAGCCTTGGCTGAGCAGAACGCAATGATCGGCGCGGACTTGCTGGCCCGTTACGAGAAGTTCGGCATCCGGTCGATCCAGCCGAGTCGGCCCCTGGATCTGCAGCAGGACCAGCTCATTCCGGGCCGCGCCCGGATGCTGGCCCGCTTCGGCGAACTCGAGCGATACCCGGGCAGTGTCGAGGCCATCGAGGGCCGCGACGTCATACTGTCGGATGGCACGCGCTTCGCGGTGGATGTCCTCCTATGGGGCACCGGCTACCAGACCGACCTGTCGTACTTCGAAGACCCGCGCATCGCTGCGATCCGCAACGTTGCTGAACTGGCCTCGCGCTGCGCATGCATCTTCCGCAGTCTGGATGCACCGAAGCTCTATTTCCCGGGCGTCGTGCTGGACGGCATCGGTTCTGCGCCGTGGAGCTTCATGGTGATGGCCCGATCGCTCATGTCGCACATCCGCGGGACGGCGCGCCTGGACATGAAGCCCGTCGGGCATCGGCTCAACCATCTCGATGCGGCACGCTATCTCGCCGAACGGGATCCCGGCAGCCACGCCGAGGGAAACGATTGGGACTTCTATCGCCAGATGGCGCTGGGCACGCCGGACGACCAGCCGTATCCGCTGCTCTAACACCGCGACGCGCCGGGGCGCTGCGCGATGCCGCCAATACTGATTTAGTTTTCTCCAACAAGCGGGACGCGGCAAGCATCAGCTTGGACGCCCATCGACACGACAGGATGGAATCACGGTGTGGCATCGGTCCTACATCTATTTGATGCGTACCGTCTAAGGTACGGTCAAGCTTCTACCCATTTCACCGGAGTGTCCGAGGTTGCGATGTCGCATATGTGCGTAGAGATTTCATTTCGCTGGATACGCATGGATCTCATGTTGCCGCGCACCGTGCGAGCGCCTCCTGATGTGGCGGTCGTCTTATGAGGAATTCGGCGTTTCCTGTGCGCGCGTATGTGGTCGAGGACAACGACGTCATCAGGGCCAATCTCGAAGAAGCCCTCGAGGAGTTGACGGCTGTCCAGGTTGTCGGTTCTTCAGGCAGCGCATTCGCTGCGTCCGACTGGCTCGGGGCCCACGACACGGAGTGGGACCTGGCGATCGTGGATCTGTTCCTGGCCGAGGGAAGCGGCCTTACCGTTCTGGCGTCCTGCCGGGTTCGCAAGGCGTCCCAGAAGGTGATTGTCTTGAGCAACTATGCGACCCGCGAGATGCGCGAGCGCTGCAGGACATTCGGTGCCGACGTGGTCTTTGACAAATCTACCGAATTGGATGCGTTCATTGAATATTGCCTTCATATGCACTAATGAATCTCGCTTGGCCGGGTCATCGATTGACCCGGAACCCTCGCCAAAAACCCTATCGAGGAATAAAATTCTATCGATCTGAGGGCATAGCCTCTCGACTATGAGCAGCCATCGTTTAATCCGAGAAGGGCGCCGCAGTCTTGGGATGAGCGAGCAGCAGTTTGCTGACGCTGTAGGGGTTACGCGCGGAGCTGTACAACAATGGGAAAAAGCAGGTGGAACCGCCCCCAAGCGAAGCAACCAACGCCTCGTCGCCGAGTTGCTGGGGATCTCTGTCGCCGAACTGGTTTYGGGCGGCTCGAACCTGAGCCCAGGATTTGACGTGCGCGCCGAGGTACCGGTTGTCTCGGAGGTCGAAGCCGGCAACTACACAGTCATCGACAACTTCAGGCCCAAGCACAGCTTCGACACGGTACCTGTCACGGTACCGGTCAGGCGACACACGTATGCGCTTCGTGTCCACGGCGACAGCATGGTCAGCGAAACCGGCGATTCGTTTCCCGAGGGTTCACTGCTGATCGTCGAACCGGAGCTGGAGGGGGTGCCTGGCGATTACGTGATCGCCTTGAATGCCGAGAACGAAACCACCTTCAAGCAGCTCGTCAAAGACGGCGGCGATCTTTATCTCAAACCGCTGAACGCACGCTATCCCATCAAGCCCCTCGGATCTGCTCGGGTGATTGGCGTCGTGCGCGAATTCACCAAGCGGTTCCGGTAGAAACCGGCAGTAAACGTCCTTGTTTTCCGATAGTTTGAGTGCACAGTGATAGATTGCCTATCCACTATCTGGAGCAGAAGAAAGCATGCGGAAGACTGCTGCGCAGGTGCGAGCAATCCTCGAATGGGAGGCTGCTTGCGAAAGGCTCAGGAACTCTATCGAGCCCCCTCACGGCGCGCCGGCGGCGTCGGGCGAAGAGCGCTTTCTTTCCTTTCTGATCGTCAAGCAGGCCCTGGCGTCCATGGGCCAGGCCTTCGACATCGACACCCCGCATTTGTCGCTGCCTTCCGATCCCCGCTTCGACCGCGGCGATGCGGACGAGTCGCCGTTGCGCGGGATGGAATAGCTCCAAAGCGGCGCGCGGATTGCGTTGGGTGTCAGCGCTTGCAGCTTCGTTCAGCCTAAGCCTTCTCGGCCTCGCGGGCCGAAGGAAGTTCTGCGCCTACACGGCGAAAAGTCCAGCGGTGCTAGCTTTCGCGCCTGGAGCGACCATGACCTCCTCTGAACAGCCCGAACCCATCGCGCCCGACACGGCTGCCGGTGGTACGGCGTTGCTCGTCATCTACATGATCAGTTGCTGGGATTTCCCGGATGCGGACAAGCTGCTGCCCAACGCCTGGCGCATCACCCGCCCGATTGCCGCGCTGAAGGCGCGATGTCGCAGGGCTGGCGCGCCGGTGATCTACGCCAACGACAACCGCGGGCGCTGGCGCTCGGACTTTCCGGCGTTGGTCGACCTCTCGCTCGAATGCGGGGGGACGGGGGGCGCCATCACGCAGGCGCTGCAGCCGGCACGGGACGACTACTTCGTTCTGAAGCCCAGCCAGTCGGCCTTTTTCGGCACGCCACTCGAGTTGCTGCTCGGCCATCTCGAGGTCCGTCGGATCGCGGTGGCCGGCGTGGCCAGCGACCAATGCGTGCTGAGCACGGTGCTCGAGGCCCGCATGCGCTCGCTGGAAGTCGTGGTGCCGAGCGACTGCGTCGCGACCCAGTCGAGCGCGCGCAACCGGACGGTCCTGCGGCAGTTCGAGGCCGTGCACGGGGTGTCGGTCACCGCAGGGTCGCGCATCCGTCTCAACCGAAGGCCGTCGCCATGAGCTCCTTGTCCGACTTCCTCGATCCCCGCTCCCATGGTTTCGTCCGCGTGGCGGTGGCGGTGCCGCGCAATCGGGTGGCCGATCCGGCGTTCAACGCCTCGGAGACCATCGCCATGTACCGCGAGGCGAGCGCGCAGGGGGCGGCCGTCGTGGCCTTTCCCGAACTGGGCCTCTCGGCTTATACCTGCGACGACCTGTTCCATCAGGCGGCACTGCTCGACGGTTGCGAGACCGCGCTCGCCGGCGTGGTCGCCGCGTCCGGGGAACTCGCCGCGCTGGCGATCGTCGGCCTGCCGCTGCGGGTGGACCACCGCCTGTACAACTGCGCCGCGGCCGTGGCCGGTGGCCGACTGCTCGCGCTGTGGCCCAAGACCTACCTGCCCAACTACGGCGAGTTCTACGAGGCGCGGCAGTTCAGCGCCGCCGACACTGCGCTGGCGACCGAAGTCGCCCTCTGTGGCCAGCGCGTTCCCTTCGGAACCGAGCTGGTGCTCGAGTGCCGGCAGATTCCACTCCTGAAGCTGCACGTGGAGATCTGCGAGGACGTCTGGGTGCCGATACCTCCTTCGAGCCACGCGGCACTCGCGGGCGCCACCGTGCTGGTCAACCTCTCGGCGTCCAATATCACGATCGGCAAGTCGGAGTATCGCCACCGGCTGGTGAGCCTGCATTCGGCGCGCTGCCTGGCCGCGTACCTGTACTCCTCGGCCGGCATCGGGGAGTCCACCACCGACCTGGCCTGGGACGGCCAGGCGCTGATCTGCGAAAGCGGCGAGATGCTGGCCGAGAGCGAGCGCTTCAGCAATCGCTCCCACATCATCATGGCCGATGTCGACCTCGAAAGGCTCTCGCGCGAGCGCATGCGGCAGAACTCCTTCGGGGTCTCGGCGCAGCGCCACAAGCAGGCACTGGCCGGCTGGCGCACGGTGGCGTTCGACGCGGGCGAGCCGCACCCCATGCCTCGGCCGGCCTTGCTTCGCCGCGTGGAGCGCTTTCCCTACGTGCCGGCCGATGCCCGCAGCCGGGACGAGCGATGCATGGAGGTCTTCAACATCCAGGTCCAGTCGCTGGTGCAGCGGCTCGAAGCGGCAGGTATCGGCAAGCTCGTGATCGGCGTCTCGGGCGGCCTCGATTCGACCCATGCGCTCCTGGTCTGCGCGCAGGCAATGGACCGGCTCGGGCGGCCTCGGGCCGACATCCTCGGTTTCACGATGCCCGGCTTCGCGACCAGCGGACGCACGAGGGAGCAGGCGCTGCAGCTGATGGACGCCATAGGCTGCACCGCGCGCGAGATCGATATCCGGCCCAGCTGCCGGCAGATGCTGGTCGACCTGGGCCACCCCTTCGCAGAGGGCGTGCCCCAGTACGACATTACCTTCGAGAACGTGCAGGCCGGCGAGCGCACCAGTCATCTGTTCCGGCTCGCCAACTTCCACGGCGCGATCGTGGTCGGCACCGGCGACCTCAGCGAATTGGCGCTCGGCTGGTGCACCTATGGCGTGGGCGACCACATGTCTCACTACAACGTCAACGCCAGTGTGCCGAAGACACTCGTCAAACACCTGGTGCGCTGGGTGGCCGACAACGAGCAGGTCGGCGCCGCGGGCAGCGCGGTCCTGCGGGCGATTCTCGCCACCGAGGTCAGCCCCGAACTGGTACCGACGGACGATGAAGGCGCCCAGCAGCCCGGCCAGAAGACCGAGGACTTCGTCGGCCCCTACGAGCTGCAGGACTTTCATCTCTACTACACGCTGCGCTACGGCTTCAAGCCGAGCAAGGTGGCCTTCCTGGCCTACACGGCGTGGCATGACGCCGGCCAGGGCCGCTGGCCGGATGACCTGGAGGCCGGCCGAAATGCGTACTCGCTGACGCAGATCCGAAAACACCTGGGCACCTTCGTCCACCGCTTCTTCAAGACCAGCCAGTTCAAGCGCTCCTGCGTGCCGAATGCACCCAAGGTGGGCTCCGGTGGCTCGCTTTCTCCGCGCGGCGACTGGCGCGCCCCCAGCGATGGGGAGGCGGTCGTCTGGCTTGCGGACCTCGAGCGGATTCCCGATGAGGACAGCTGAGG
>NZ_JBFUIU010000470.1:0-7129 GCF_056401695.1 Variovorax sp. P4_D9 | reverse complement strand
CAACATGGAAGAGGCACTCCGGCGCACCTACGACGCCACGCCGGAACCGAAGCTGGTGGTGGCCGTCGGCGATTGCGGATGCACCGGCGGCGTCTTCGGTGAGAGCTATGCCAGTTGCGGCAAGGTGGCGAACGTGATTCCTGTCGATGTGGTGATACCTGGCTGCCCGCCAACACCGATCGACATCCTCCGCGGAATCCTCAGCGCCGTTCAACGTCAGGCACTGGACGGCAAGCGTCAGTCATGAAGATTGCCGACGGTTCACTGTTCGAGGCGGCGCCGAGATCGGTGCCACGCCTTCGTCCGCTGCCTGCCCGCTCCGTGTGGGTACGGCAGGTAGTCCAGCGGGTGCACACCGATTAGCGAATCGAACTGGCATTGCGCATGACGCGGCGAAGGAGTCCCCGCGCTGGCGACCCAGATGGAGCACCCCGGGGTAGCCGGCTTCGCACGTCCTTCAACAGGACCCAACGTCACTTGGACGGGTGGTTGCGTTCGCGGCCGCCTGCGCCAAGGCTTCCAACAGCAACACACCGGGCACCACGGGACGGCGAGGAAAGTGACCCTGGACAAACGCTTCGTTGATCGTGACAGTCTTCAGCGCCTCGATCGTTGCGCCCTTCTCCACGTCTCCTTGTCGCATTGAAAGACACGCGTCAAATGTGTGTCGAATGATAATTGCAACGATACACATGAGAACTACATGCGCCGTCTGATGAGTCGCGACGCCCCCAGCGGCTTGATCAGCCTTGCCTTACAGTAACTCGAGAACGCAAACCCTGATCAACCGCCAGTGACGTCAACCTTCCGCCAGCTTGCATCCGGATTGAAACGCGTGATCGCCCGCGCGGTCGCCTCGCTGCCCGGCCCGAGATCCTTCTCGTACACCGTGTCGTCGTGGCTGACGATGAAGCTCATCACGCCCGTCTCCCCATAGTGGATCTGCCACGCGACGAGGGCGAAGCCGCTTCGCATGCGGTTGCCGATCACATAGTCGTAGGCGCCGCCCGGAGCGTCCTTGCCCTGAGCCTTGAGGACCTTGAAGTGATAGCCGTGGTAGCCCTCGCTGCTCTTCTGGCCACTGTAGAGCGGTCCGAGCGGGCTCTCGTCCTGGCCGGTGGCATTCGGCCAGTAAAGCCCGTCGTGCTTGCCCGGCGCGCTCATGAATTTCTGCGCGTACTCGAGCACGGCATTGTTGTCGCGGTCTTTCTGGGCGTATTCCTTTTGCGCGTCGTAGTACGCCAGCACGGCCTGCATCGCGGCGAGTTCGTTGCGCCCGATGCGGCGGCTGCGCATGACGTCGACGCCCGCTCTCGGGTCGAAGCGCCAGCCCCCAGCGGTCTTCACGATGGGCACGGGCAGTGTCCAGTCTCCCGACCCGGCGGCAAGCACGGCCTTGTCCGGCTGTTCAAGCACGACCTTGTGCTGCTTCGCCCATGCGGCGAGGAATTCGTAGAGGTCTTCCTGGTCGACGGTGCCTTCCGGCACGAAGCGTCGCCGCTCGGGGCCGAGCACAGTGCGCAATGCATCGGCATCGCTATGTGCAAGGGCATCGACGAAAGCCTGCGCCGCGGCATCGGGTGTAGGGTAGACCTTCTGCGCGAAGGACGCGCCCGAGGCGAGCGACAGCGCCATCACAGCGGAGGCCGCAAGCGTCTTGAAGGATGTGGCGTTGAAGAACATGGTCCGGAGTCCTGAGTGGATGGATTGCGTCATGTGTGCCTCCTCATCGACGACCGCCGCCGCCGCGCCCACCGCCTCCACCACCACCGCGTGCACCACCACCTCCGCCGCCCATGCGGGCACCACCGCCTCCCCCGGAACTCATGCGGGCACCGCCTCCGCCCATGTGCGAGCCGCCGCCACTCATGTGGGCACCCCCGCCTCCGCCCCGGTTCTGCGCCATGGACTGACGGCTCGCATCGCCGCGACTCGTCTGCTGACGGACCTGCCCACCGGCACCGCCCGCGCCGCGCAAGGCGTTGTCGCCGCCACCGTACTGTGTCCGCGACAGCCCCTGGTCGGCGCCACCGCGCCCGCCCGGCCCGCCTCGGTCGCCCACTTGCCCGCGGTCTCCCGCTCTGGCGCTTTCACCGGCGCGGTCACCAGCACGGTTACCAACCCGGTCACCAGCGCGGTCACCGGTGCCTGCACCCGCTCCGCGGCCAGTGTCTCGCGCAGCCGCCTGTGCGCGATCGCGAGTGCCCGGATCGTTGCGCAGCTGATCGCGGCCCTTGCCCGGGTCCATGCCGCGTTGCTGCAACTGGGATTGCGCCTTCTGGCGCTGAGCGTCGCGAGCCGCCGTATCGCGGCCGCGAAAATCGTTGCGCTGGTTCGCTCCGGCGACATCCTTGCCGAATTGCTGCCGGCTCGCCGAATCGCGGTACGGAACCCCGCGCCGGTTGGCCGCGTTGTGCTGGAAGTTCGTCTGGTTGGCGTTGATCTGCCGGTTGGTGTTCACGCTGTTGTAGCGGAGGGGGTTAATGTTGACGTTGCCGCCTCCCCAGTTGCAGTTGCCCCAGAGCGCCGCGGTGGCGGCCACGCCAATACCAAAGGCGATGCCCGTCGCCAGCGCCGCGCCGGGGTAGTAGCCGCCATAGTAGCCATAGTAGTAAGGCGCCGGTGGGTAGTAGTAAGGCGGATATGCCGGATAGGGCCAGGTGCCATACACCACAGTCGGGTCGTACGCGGGGACGTACACCACCTCAGGGTTCGTGGGCTCGATCCTGATGATCGTCTGCTGTGTTTGCGGCTCCTGCTCGACGACCACCTTCTGCTGCTCGGTGCTCTTGAGACTGCCGGTCTGCTGAGCCTTGGCGCGCAACCGCTGCGCAGAGTCGAGAACGTCCTTCGATGACGCGAGGAAGGCGTCGCCCAGGTTCTRCACCCAGTCGGGCTGGTCGCCCATCGTCTGCAGCACCTGCGGGAACGCGACGAGCGACTGCACGCTGGGGTCCCATGGCTGATTTGCGACCATCTTCAGTGCCGCGTCGCCCTTCTGGTTCGGATTCGCCTTCGACCACTTGGCGGCATCGGCGACGTCCGCCGGGTAGGTCGAGGCCATCAGCACCTGCGACAACAGTTCGTCCGGGTACAGCGCGATGGGCGCCATCATCTGGTCGAGTTGCTCCCGGGAAAAACTCGGAGGGGACTGCGCGCCCGCCAGCGCAGACAACAATGAGGCGGCGAGCATCACGGCACGCACGAATCGAATGCTCATTGCACGCATGTGCCTCCCGAGATCGGCGCTGAGAAAGAGCCAGCGATCGAAAATTGTCTAACGATCGCTCATGCTCAGTCCAATCCCCAGACCTTGAGGGTGGCCGTCGGTGCATTACCAAGGATCTTGTACTGGACTGTCACCGACGTGAGACGCCCCTTGCGTCCCGGGGCATCCGCCGGAGCGGTCTGTCCCCCTGCCTTCAGGACCCCGACATCCTTCAACGTGTCGTCTTTGCGATTGTCCCAGTTGAGGACGAGCTGCGTGATCTGAACGTCAGCGCCCTCGGCAGAGAGCTTCACCTGCTTGACGTCCTTTTCCCATCGACCCCCTGCGCTCTTGATCGCTGCGCTTGGATCGGTGGACTTGATCGTCTGCTCGCCGAGCACGAACCACTCGTCAGCCGCTGTTGCCGTGCCCACGAAGCCCATGAGGGCGACGGACGCGACAACGAAAGAGGCCATCAAGGTGTGGAGCTTTGTCTTCATAGAGGTTCCCTTCTGATTGCGGTCAATGCCAGGATCGGCGTCCGCCTACCGCAATCCCCGCCAGAGACACRGCGCGGGGGAAAGAGCCAGCGGATGAAAATTGTCTGTCCATCGCCCATGCTCGTGTTGACGTTTGTCAATTCATGCACAGGCGCAACTCGTAAAGATCGGCCGGCTTCAGAGAATTTCGCCTGATCGACTATGGAGCTTTGTCCTGAATTGAGGCCTGTCGTCCGATGGCCGCCTTTTCAGCACGGCGTGACCGCAAGACCCGATTCCCCGCATACTGGTGGCCGCAAGAGGAGCCCCCCGTGGATGTCCGCAACACCGCCGCGCACGCGACACCCATTGCCAAGCCCGTCCCCTGGGGTCTCTACCTCGGCTTTGCCGCGCTGCTGATGGTGCTGGCGCTGCCGACGCCGGAGGGGCTTCCTGTCGCGGGACACCGGGTGCTGGCCATTCTGGCCTTCGCCATCATCGTGTGGATTAGCGAGGCGGTGAGCTACGAGGTCAGCGCGATCATCATCACCTCGCTGATGGCCGTGCTGATCGGAACTGCACCGGTCGCGAATGCGCCGGGCCGCAGCTACGGCACGTCCAAGGCCCTGGAGATGGCGCTCGACGGCTTCTCGAGCACCGCGCTGGCGCTGGTGGGTGCGGCGCTGGCGATCGCGGCCGCCATGACCATTACCGGCCTGGACCGGCGTATCGCGCTGGTCACGCTCTCGAAGATCGGGACGAGCACACGCCGCGTCCTGATCGGCGCCATCGTGGTCACGGTGGTGCTCTCGCTGGTGGTGCCCAGTGCCACCGCGCGCAGCGCCTGCATGGTGCCGATCATGATGGGCGTGATCCTGGCCTTCGGCGTGGAGCGTCGCTCCAACTTTGCCGCCAGCATCATGATCACCGTCGCGCAGGCCACGAGTATCTGGAACGTCGGTATCCAGACAGCTGCCGCGCAGAACCTGCTGACCATCGGCTTCATCGACAAGCTGCTCGACGTGCGCATCACCTGGCTGCAATGGCTGATCGCCGGCGCGCCATGGGCCATCACGATGTCGATCGTCCTGTACTTCACTACGCGCTGGCTGCTGCCGCCTGAGAGCGAGGCGATCAGCGGTGGCAAGGAGGCAGTTGCCAAGGAACTCGCCGCGCTGGGCCCGATGACGAGCGCGCAGAAACGCCTTGCCGTCGTCTCGGCGGCGCTTCTGCTGCTGTGGTCCACGGGCGGACGCCTGCATCCTTTCGACACGGCCACGGTCACCTACGCGGGGCTGGTGGTCCTGATGCTGCCGCGCCTCGGTGTCATGGACTGGAGGTCCATGCAGCAACGCATTCCCTGGGGCACGCTGATCGTGTTCGGGGTCGGCATCAGCCTGGGCACGGCCCTCCTGTCGACCCAGGCCGGCCAATGGCTGGGCGCTTTCGTGGTCAAGCATTCGGGGCTGGCGACGCAGGGGCCGCTCGTGATTTTCGCGATCCTTGCCGCCTTCCTGATCCTGGTCCACCTGGGCTTCGCCAGCGCCACGGCGCTCACTTCCGCCTTTCTACCGATCCTGATCTCCGTGCTGCAGACGCTGCCGGGCGAAATCAACAAGGCCGGGATAGCGATGCTGATGGGCTTCGCGGTGAGTTTTGGCTTTATTCTGCCCATCAACGCGCCGCAGAACATGGTGTGCCTGGGCACCGACACCTTTGACGGGCGGCAGTTCGCCAAGAGCGGCATCGTGCTGACGCTGGCCGGCTACTTGCTGATGCTGCTCTTCGCCGCCACGTACTGGCGCTGGCTAGGCTGGATGTGAGGCGGCGTATCTTTTGTCACGCGCCTGACTGAGCGCGCCAGGAGCACTGTATGGACCGGGCATCTGTACTTTCCGCTATCGGCGACATGCTTGCCGAGGTGGACCGCAAGCAGGACAGCATCCACGTGCAGGAAGCGAGGAGAGCACTCATTCGTGCTCGGCAGTCGGTCGAGGCCAAGCCGGACGGTTCGCCGTGGAACGAGGAGCTTGTAGAAGCGATGACTCAGTTGGTCATGTTCGGGGTTCCCGGATAGGAAGGCTCTCGACGGATGCTGCGGACGCGCGCCGCGGCGATGATTTGCCGAGTCGATGTTGGCCGCTTGTTACAGCTGGTTGACCATTTTGACGACGTGCGTTCGGCGCCCGCACGCATTCTTCGGCGCAATATTCGATGCAGGCGGTAGAAGCGCGAGCACTGGAGAGCGCTCGCATGGGTGGTCACGGGCGCTGGAATTGTGGGCCAGGTGGCAGCCCCCAATAACGGTCGCCCCGTCGGATTCCAAGCTCTCCAGGAGGCTCATGAATGCCAAAGAATCCAGACTCACCATCGCCAAGCCCATTGACCAGCGAGCAATTGCGCCTGATCGATGCATGGTGGCGCGCGTGCAATTATCTCTCGGTCGGGATGATCTATCTCAGGGACAACCCCCTGCTGAAGGAGCCCTTGAAGCTGGAGCACGTGAAGCACCGGCTGCTCGGCCACTGGGGCGCCAGCCCGGCGTTGTCCTTCGTGTGGGCGCATCTCAACCGCGTCATCAAGCGCGACGACCTCAACGTGATCTACATGGCAGGGCCGGGCCACGGCGCCCCGGGCGTGCTCGGGCCCGCCTACCTGGAGGGCAGCTATTCGGAGGTCTATCCGGACAAGAGCGAAGACCTCGAGGGAATGCAGAAGTTCTTCAAGCAGTTCTCCTTCCCCGGCCACATCGGCTCGCACGTCACGCCGGAAACCCCGGGCTCGATCCACGAGGGCGGCGAACTCGGCTACAGCCTCTCGCACGCCTACGGCGCGGCACTGGACAACCCGGACCTCATCGTGGCCTGCGTGGTGGGCGATGGCGAGGCGGAGACCGGACCGCTGGCGACCGCGTGGCATTCCAACAAGTTCATCAATCCGGCGCGAGACGGCGCGGTGCTGCCGATCCTCAACCTCAACGGCTACAAGATCGCCAACCCGACCATCCTCGCGCGCATCAGCCATGAAGAGCTCGAAGCCCTGTTCGTGGGCTATGGCTACAAGCCCTATTTCGTCGAGGGCGGCGAGCCCTCGGAGATGCACCAGAAGATGGCTGCCACGCTCGACGCCGCCATCGCCGAGATCCGCGCGATCAAAGAAAAGGCGAACGATGCGGCCAAGGCCGAGCGGCCGCGCTGGCCCATGATCGTGCTGCGCTCGCCCAAGGGCTGGACCGGGCCGAAGGAGATTGCCGGCCACAAGGTCGAGGGCTCCTGGCGTTCGCACCAGGTGCCCTTCTCCGACATGCGCGGCAATCCCGCGAACATGCAGCTTCTGGAGGACTGGCTGCGGAGCTACAAGCCCGAGGAACTGTTCGACGCGGACGGCCGCCTGCGCTCCGAGCTGAGGGCGTTGGCACCTCCGAGCTGAGGGCGTTGGCACC
>NZ_JBFUIU010000469.1:0-7139 GCF_056401695.1 Variovorax sp. P4_D9 | reverse complement strand
GGATTTCTTCCGGGAAGTCCGAGGGAAGCCAGCCCGGTGCGTAGGGGGCGGCCGTGATGATCAGAGGCTGTTGGTTTTCGGGGAAAAGGTGGCCGTCGAGGAAGTTCATGTCGTTCGTCTCCGAGTTGAAATGCGAAGGTCGGAATGGATGGAGGAAACTCAGTGCGGAACGTCGCCAACGATGCCGGCGCGCTCCATCTTGCGCGGCGCGGGCCAGTAGTCGTTCAGCGCGTAGTGCTGAGTGCTGCGGTTGTCCCAGACCACGACGTCGCCGGGCTGCCAGGACCAGCGGACCTGGTACTCGGGAATGGTGGCCCGGCTGATCAGGTAGTTCAGCAGAAGCGCTGCACCTGGCGTCTTGTCGATGCCGTGTCGAACGTTCTCCGGCGTGCTGTAGTTTGCAAAATGCGTGGTGAAGCTGCCGACATAGAGAACCTTCTCGCCAGTCTCCGGATGTGTTCGCACGACAGGGTGCTCCACTGGCGGATGGTCCTGACCCAGCTTGATGCGGGCTTCCGGGGTCATGACGGCACCGAACGAATGCTCGATGCTGGCCTTGGCGCGCAGGTTCTGGATCTTTTGCTTGATCTCTTCCGGCAACTCATCATGCGCTTGCACCATGTTGACCCAGATGGTGTCGCCGCCGATCTCCGGGCACTCGATGCAGCGAAGCACGGCGCCCATTGCAGGGTTTTCGCRCCACAGGCCGTCGCAGTGATAGGTGTTCTCGTAGCTGTGCTTTTTGTCGCTGCGATAGATGCGCACCAGGCCCGGGTATTCGGGATCGCTGCCGACCACCGGGTGGTTCTCCAGCCTTCCGAAGCAGCTCGCGAAGGCGACGTGCTCGGCGCGAGTGATGTCCTGCCCGCGAAAGAACAGCACCTTGTGCTTGAGCAGCGCGGACCTGATCTGCGCGAAGAGTTCGACGTCGCGTGACGCTTCGCCAAGATGGATTTCCGTGACTTCAGCACCGATGGAAGGTGTGATGGGTCTGATCTTCATTTTCAGTCTCCTGAGGGACGGCATGCGCTGGTCAATTCGCTTGGATGTTGAACTTCTTGACGATGGCGGCGTTGCGCGCGGACATCGCCTTGGTTTCGCTGAGCAACGCAGGTGTGTCGACACTCAGTTCGGGCTCGAGGCCCACGTCGATCAGCTTCTGCTGCACCACAGCTGCCTTCGCAGCCTTTTCGATCATCGCGTGCAGCTTCGCCAGGGTGTCGGCCGACAGCTTGCTGGAGCCGATGAACCCAACCCATCCCCGGAACTGAAGGTCCGCATAGCCGAGTTCGGTCGTGGTCGGCACATCAGGGAGGTACCTGGACCGGCTTGTTCCGGTGAAGGCATAGGGGCGCAGCTTGCCGCCCTTGATTAACGGCATGGAAGTCACCATGCCGTCGAACATGATGTCGACCTGGCCGCCGAGCAGGTCCTGGAGCGCGGGCGGCGATCCGGGATAGCCCACGTGCTGCATGTCCAGTCCGGCCCGATCGCTGAGGATCAGTCCTGCGTATTGCGACACGGTGCCAGGGCTGTAGCTGGCGAAGCTGGACTTCCCCTTGCGCGTCTTCAACTGCGCAATCAGGCCCTGGAAGTCCTTGGCCGGGTAGCTTGCCGAAGTTACGAGCACGACGCCCGACCTAGCCACCGACGCGATCGGGACCAAGTCCTTCAACGGGTCGAACGGCATCTTCATCACCTGCGGCGTCTCTGCCATCACGTTGCTCGCCGCCAGCGCGATCGTGTCGCCGTCGGGCGCAGCCTGCAGCATGGCCTGGAGGCCGATCGATCCGCCTGCACCGGGACGGTTCTCGATGATCACCGGCCGACCGATGTCGGTGGACATCTGTTGCCCGAGGACACGGGCGACGATGTCCATCGTTCCGCCCGGGGGCGCTGGCACGATGAGCTTCACGGGTCGCTCGCCAAAGGCCCAGACGCTGAATGCCAGCGAGCATGCGACCAGCGCTGTAGAGGCGCGAGCAAATTGCAGCAGTTTCATTTTGTCTCCGGTTGTTGTCAGGTCGGACGGTGTCTCGACGCCACCGAGTATCCGGCGCGCTGGCGGTCGACTCTTGCTTATTCGGGACATCGATTTGCTTGATTGGGACATCTGTATGTCATGCTTCCTGTCGTCGCATCTCCACGAAAGAATCCCCGTCTCCATATCCACCAACCAGGAGATGCAACTTGACCCACGCCATCCATTTCCCCGAAACCGGGAGCGCAGAAGTCCTGAAACTCAAAGGGGAAGGTGCGGTATGAGCGGGGCGTCGCTGCCGTTGGCCGGCGTGCGCGTGCTCGACCTGTCGCGCGTGCTGGCCGGTCCCATGTGCGCGATGGCGCTGGGCGACCTGGGCGCCGAGGTCATCAAGATCGAGCATCCTCTGCGCGGAGACGACACCCGCGACTGGGGTCTGCGCGTCGGCTCGCGCAATACCGCGTACTTCAACAGCGCCAATCGCAACAAGCAGTCCATCGGCATCGACCTGCAGAAGCCCGAAGCGCATCGTGCGCGAGTTGGCGAAGCGAAGCGATGTGCTGATCCAGAACTTCAAGTTCGGCGGCATCGCGAAGATGGGCCTGGGCGTCGAGGAACTCAAAGTCCTCAACCCCAGGCCTGGTGTACTGCTCCATCACCGGCTACCGCGCCGATGGCCCCGAGGCCGCGCGCCCAGGCTACGATCTGGTGGTGCAGGGCGAAGCCGGCCTGATGTCGCTCAATGGCGAAGAAGGCCAGGGGCCGCTGAAGTTCGGCGTGGCGGCGGTGGACATGTTCACCGGCATGTATGCGGTGCAGGCAATCCTGGCGGCCCTGTTCGACCGTCACCGCACGGGCCGGGGCCGACATGTCTTAAACGACATTCATCT
The DNA here is from genome assembly GCF_056401695.1 of Variovorax sp. P4_D9. Taxonomy (NCBI): domain Bacteria; kingdom Pseudomonadati; phylum Pseudomonadota; class Betaproteobacteria; order Burkholderiales; family Comamonadaceae; genus Variovorax; species Variovorax sp. P4_D9. The sequence goes on along the minus strand of NZ_JBFUIU010000469.1, from coordinate 4,268 downwards.
TGGCCGACCGGCCAAGATGATTGGCACGCCTTCACCTGTCGGCGGCGACGAGCGGCGATCCGCTGCCACATGACACCCTCTCGGCACAAGGCCCGTACTACGCTTCGCCCAAGTCAGTCGAGGACTTGCGTCTCCCCTGCGGCCTGCGTCGCTCCGCTCAGTAAGAACGCGGCAGGCCCAGCACGTGCTGGCTGACGTAGGGCGTTTTACTCGTAGACCTTCAGGTGTGCCAATTGCTCCTCGATGGCTGCAGCGTAGGCAGGGATCGATGCGTCGTCCAGGCCGGCGGCCCCGGGCTGTGCCAGAGTCGTTAGGTTGTCCACCAAGACCGGCAGTAGCGGGGGTAGCGATTTCATTAGCGTTCCCAGAAGCGCGGCATTGGTCACCCGGAGCGCTTGCGCTTGCATTTGGCCGGCCTGTTCCATCACCAGCTTGTGAATCGCCTGATTGAATTCGTCCTGTACCTGTTCGGTCATGCTGGCCCTTCGCGAATGGCCGGATTGTGCAGGACGCAGTTGGACGGGTGTGGGTGCCTGGAGTGCGCGGCCAGGAGTGGCCCCTGTACAGATCCGGCGGGCCGGCAGCTCAGAGGGAATGGCGCCGTCGGGCCGGGGGCCAGCTGGTGCGCTTGAGGGCGAGGACTGCCAGGGGCTCTTGGGTCGAGGGGCTGAGACTGACTACTGAACCATCGCGTTCCAGCGAGAACACAAGCGACCGCAGCGGTCTCGATGGCCTCCGAGATCTCGGCCCAGTCGATGGCCCGACCGTCGGCGCACATGACCCCTACAGCGCCCGAGGGGTCGCCCCAGGACCCCAGAAGAAGCTTTTCGATACTACGTTCGCCCCAGTTGGCCGCAGGCTGTCTCGCCGTATTCGGTCTCGACAGCGCAGCCGGTGCGCGGGTCAGGTCATTGCGCCGATACCCAGGGCCTCCAAAAGACTCCGTAGGGCCCCGGTGAGGCCCGCTGCCAGAGTAGGGGCGCCCGCTCTGAGAGTGGCCGCTATGCGCGTTTGATGCGGCGGACAATGAAGAGGAGAACGACCGCACCCACGGTTGCGACGATGAGGCTTCCGATAAGGCCACCACCAAGCGAGCGGAAGATGCTGAACAGAAAGCCCCCAAGGACCGCGCCAATGACGCCGACTATGAGGTCACCGATGCGGCCGAAACCGCCGCCCTTGACAAAGGTCCCTGCCAGCCATCCGGCCACGAGGCCGATAACAAGAAACCAAAGAAAATCCATGGCTACCTCGATGTCTGGCCGAGACGACCATAGGTTCTGATCGTAGCCCGCTCTCGGAGCCAGGGAAAGCGAGGCGGCCAACGGATCACGGGGCGAGGGCTGGTTTGACCCCGCTGAATTGCGGGAACTGTCAATCCCAGGGGCAGCGGCCGCATGTCAACTTCTTCGGGGTGCGCTACACCAATGCCATGCAGGCCAGCACGGCCGCCTTCCTCGGTCAGGAACCGCGCATTTACTATCACAGCCAGGAAGCGGTGCGCGCCCAGGCCAATGGCGTGTCCATCCACCGCATGCGGCTGTTCGCCATGCGCTGAAACACGTACCCAAGGCGCGGTCCCAACGGGCGATGAATCCGCGCGGGCGCGCGCTAGATGTGATTCGCGCTGCGCTGCTGTACCGCCGACAGGCAGGAACGAATGGCATCGCGCACTGCCGGCAGAAGCCGGCTGTCGTCGTCCGCCTTCCGGGTCACAAGGGAAAACTGCACGACCGGCGCCTGGCGCCCGAGCCGCACGACGCGCACCGGGTAGGTCTGAAGCACGCCGGGATCGGAAACCTGCACGATCGAGATACCCAGGCCGGCGCTGACCATGGCGACGATGGCGGGCGCGCTGTCGAACTCGAGGTGGCCATGCTTCTCGCGGATCTGCGCATTCACGAAGCGCGCTGCCAGCGACCCGGTGACGGTGCCGCGGTCATAGCGAATCCACTCGTACTGCCGGAACAGCGCAGCCACCGTGCTCTCGGTCGCCGCAGGCGGGGCGATCAGCACCAGCTCACGTCGCAGCATCGGCAGCCATCGCAGTCGCGCGGAGCCTCCACCTTCGGGCTGGGCCACCAGAGCGGCGTCGATCTCCCCGGCCTTCACGGCCGCGGTGAGTGTGGCGCTTCGGCCCCGGATCGGGCGCAGGTCCAAGGCCGGGTGCCTCTCCCGCAGCAGGCGCATCGTGACCGGCAGCACCACCGGCTGCATCGACTCGATGATGCCGAGACGCACCGTGCCCTCGATCGCGAGCGTCTGGCGACTGCGCAGGGACTCGAGCTGCTGCAGCGCCTCCCCCATCGTCGCCCAGACCTCGTAGGCCAGCTTCATCGGCTTGACCTGAAGTCCGGATCGGTCGAAGAGCGGCTTGCCGAGGTACGCCTCCAGTTGCTTCATCTTCATGCTGACGGCGCTGGGTGTGAGGTTCATTTCGGCTGCCGCCGCTGCCAGCGTGCCTCCCCGAAGCACCGCGTCGAGGGTCGAGAACGCATCGATCTTCATCAATATTCCTTATGAAGTAGTTGAAATAGTGTCGCTTTTTTTTGCGATGACCACAGCCTAGACTTGCCTTCAAGTTTCCGCGGCAACGGAAATCCATCAACTCAAGGACACAGTCGGACATGACAATCGATCTCTACAGCAAACCGCTGGCCTGGACCGCCGAAGAGGTGCGGCAGGACGATTCCTGGATCCAGCGCCTCACTCCGGCCGAGGTTGAGGKCTTCCGCCAGGCATTGCGACACGCCGACTCGCTCGACAAGCCGCTGCTTCAGATGGAGCAGGCCGACTTTCCTCTCGACGCGGCTGCGCGCGGGGCTATCGACAGGGCGATCCGGACCACCCAGGGTCGCTGGGGCATGTGCCTGGTCAAGGGCTTTCCCGTCGACGAATGGACCGAGCCGCAAACCAAATTGGCCTACTGGTGCATGGGGCTCCACATGGGCGTCGGTCGTACGCAGAACCGCGCGAGCCAGGTCATGAACGACGTGCGCGACGAGGGCGGCGACTACAAGGTCAAGGGCGGCCGCGGCTACAACACCAACGCCGGACTGGATTTCCATCAGGATTCCTGCGACGTGGTCGGCCTTCTGTGCCGCCGCACTGCGAAGAACGGCGGCACCAGCAAGGTCATCAGCTCGATCAAGCTGCGCGACGAGGTGAAGCGCCTGCGTCCGGACATTCTTCCGGTGCTCGAACAGCCCTTCTTCCACAGCTACCAGGGCACGCAGGACCCGACCCAGCCGCCGTTCTACCACTGCCCGCTGATCGGCGAGGCCGCGGGGTATTTCGCCGCCCGGACCAATCGCAAGAACACCGATGCCGCCCAGCGCGACTTCGAGGAAGTCCCGCGCCTGACCGCGCAACAGACGGAGGCCCTCGACCTGCTCGACGAGCTGATGCCGAGCCCGTTGCTGTGCTACACGATGGAACTCGAGCGCGGCGACCTGCAACTGCTCAACAGCTACGTGACGCTGCATTCGAGGACGCCGTTCGAGGACTTCGAGCTGGCCGACGAGAAGCGGCATTTGCTTCGCCTGTGGCTTTCCATCCCTTCGTCGCAGCCGCTGCCGGAAGCGTTCGGCGAGTACTTCGGCGACGTCCGCGCCGGCGCCGTGCGCGGTGGCGTTCGCGGCAGCGCCATCACGCCCGAGTTCGTGGCCTACGAGGCGCGGCAGGCCGCAGCGCTCGGCATGCCCCTGAAGCCATGGCAGCCCCGGCCAGCGGCCGTCGCCACCGCGCCTTGACGCACGAGGCGGCGGGCCCCGGGCGCGCGCCGCCTCGCTTCATGCCCACCCACGCGACGGGCCGCGATCGTGGCTCCTACAAGGACGAGACAATGATTCACCGCTTTCTATCCGCCGCCCTGTCCGGGCTTCTCGCTTGTCTGCCCGTGTTCGCGCATGCAGAGTATCCGGAGCGCCCGGTCAAGATCGTCGTTCCCTTCGCGGCGGGCGGCAACATCGATCTCACGGCGCGCGCCATCTCGAGCGGCATGGCGGAAGCGCTGGGGCAGCCCGTCGTGGTGGAGAACAAGCCGGGCGCCGGTGGCATGCTCGGCGCCGAGGCTGTGGCCAAGGCCGCGCCGGACGGCTACACCTTGCTGCTCGCGTCGACCGGCTCGCTGGCGGCGGCTCCGGCCCTCTACCCCAAGCTCGGCTTCGATCCGGTCAAGGACTTCGGCAGCTCGCGCTCGGTGACGCGAGTGCCCCTGGTGCAGGACTTCGGCAGCTCGCGCTCGGTGACGCGAGTGCCCCTGGTGC
>NZ_JBFUIU010000468.1:0-7150 GCF_056401695.1 Variovorax sp. P4_D9 | reverse complement strand
CCCCTCATACCGCCTTTGGGGCCCTTTATGCGATCTTTGCGAGCGCTGCGGACGCACCTGTGCCCCAACCGATCAGTTGGGGCGCAAGGGCGGCCATTCTCAGCAGGTTATGTGCCAGCACAAACAGCCGCACCACGCACCTGACCTTGGCCATGCCGCGCACCGGCATACGCTGGAGTCCACGGTTGCGCGCCTGCGCGTTCACGCATTCGGCCGTGGCTGCACGAAGCTTGTAGATCTCGCGAGCGGCATCGCTGTTCATGCGCTGGCGCCACTGCGCCACCGCGTGGCTGTCCCCTGGCTTGGCCTCGAACTCGYTGGGCGGCGCTGCCGGCTCTGGCGGGTTTTCCTGCGCGGCATGGCTGTCGAGTTCGCCTTGGGCCTTGTCCTTCACCTTGGGCGGCTTGTTCTTGGGCACCGGCGCGTACAACTCGGTCTTGTCCGCCACCGCATCGATCTGYTCGTGCGCGGGGAAGCCTCCATCGACCAGCCATTGCTCGGGCGCCTTGCCCRTACGTTGCTCGACTTGGTCCACCATCGGGGCAAGCTGYGCCATGTCGCTGCCCGCGGTGACCACGTCCATGCCGACGATGASCTGGCCTTCGCAGTCGGTGGCGAACTGCACGTTGAAGGCCGGGCGGAATCCACCGTCGCCCATCTTCATGACCCTGGCATCGGCATCGGTGGTGCTGGCGCGCGCGTCYTCGGGCTTGCTGCCGTTGCGCCGCTTGGCGGCGGCCACTTCGGGCAGTTGCTTGAGCGCTTCGAGAATGCACTGTTCGCGCTCGCGTGCCGCGCGCAGCTTKGCCGCCTGCGAGCGCCGGTTCGCTTCGGCAGGATCGGCCTCGATCTGGGCCTTGAGCGAGTGCACGAGTTCGCGCGCCTGGACCAGGTGCTCCTCCAGGCGGCCCTGGCGACGAAACGAGGCTGCCCCAGCATTGGCACGCACGCGCATGCCGTCTTGCGCCACGCGCYCCAGCGTGATCGCGCCCACGGYTGCCAGTGTGGCCACGTTGTCGCTGAGCAGTTCGTCCATCACCTTGTCGTTACCGGTGCCGCTTCGAAAGTCGTTCAGCGCGTGGTAGTTGACCGGCACGCCGCCGCAGATCCAGCGGTACGCGTCGTGCTCCAGGCTCAGCCGGGCGACTTCCCTGCCGCTGCCCACACCGTCGAGCGTGGCGTACAGCCACAGCGCGAACAGGATGCGTGGGTCAATCGCCCGGCGCCCCGGGGCCGCCCCACGCGCCTTGATCGCTTCGAACAGCGCGCTCAGGTCTTGCCGCTCGACATAGCCCCACACCAACCGCGCACGATGGTCCTCGCCCAGCAGCGATTCGAGATCCGAGGCGCGCAACTCGATCTGCAACCGGTTGGGCTGCAGCACTCGAGGTGCGCATTGGCTGCGCCGACTCGCGTCCTGCGCTCGCGCTTGCTCGACCTGCGCCTCGCTCGGCTTCGGTAGGTCATCGAACAGCGCCACATCTCGGGTCACTTCGCTTGCATCAATCTGCGTCGTCATGCCAACTGCGAAGCCATTCCCGTGCCAGTTTGACGGGCTCGGAGAAAAACTCTCACTCTCTGAGCCAGACGCACCACGGTGGCTTCGCGCAGAAGGCGCGAGTGAGCGGCGATTGGCTGGTCAAGGTCCCGGAGGTCTTTTCGACCCAGGATGCCATGGCCATCGGCACCGCCGGGTTCACCGCCATGTTGTCCGTGCTCGCACTGGAGCATGGCGGCCTGACCCCCGAACGCGGCGATATCCTGGTGACCGGTGCCAATGGCGGCGCCGGCTCCGTGGCGATCGCACTGCTGTCGGGCCTGGGCTATCGCGTGATCGCATCGACCGGCCGCCTCGACGAAGCCGCCTACCTGCGTGCGCTGGGCGCGGCGGACGTGATCGACCGCCACACGCTGTCCGAAGCGGGCGCGCCGATCGCCAAGGATCGATGGGCCGGGGCCATCGACGCGGTGGGCAGCCATACGTTGGCGAACGTCCTGGCCCAGACCCGGTATCGCGGCGTGGTCGCGGCCTTCGGCCTCGCACAAGGCGCCGATCTGCCGGCATCCGTCCTGCCCTTCATCCTGCGCAACGTCACCCTCGCCGGTATCGATTCGGTCAATGCGCCACAGCCTGTGCGGCTGCAGGCGTGGTCGCGTCTGGCCAGCGACCTGGATCTGGACAAGCTTGCACGGACAACCAAGGTGGTTGGCTTGGCAGAGGTTCCTGAAGTCGCCCGCCAAGTACTCGCAGGGAAGGTTCAGGGGCGCACCATCGTCGATGTGAACGCGTGACCGCCAACGCGGTGGCGCTTGACTCCCTCGATTCCCGGCGTCACATGAAGCACCTTGAAAAGACGATGACCCCTACCGACAACGACCCAGGGTCGCACTTGCCCTACATCGACACTCCCAACCGATCGATCGATGTCGATGGGACTGCATTCGCGTACCGCGACCTGGGGCCGCGCAGTGGCGTGCCGCTGGTCCTGCTCAACCACTGGGGCGCCGTCCTAGACAATTTCGATCCGCGTATCGTCGATGGGCTTTCCCGCAGCCATCGCATCGTCGCCATCGACTACCGGGGGATCGGCGCTTCAGGCGGAACGGCACCTGTGACCATCGACGCGATGGCACGGGATGTGATCGCACTGATCCACGCACTGGGTTTCGGGAAGGTCGATCTGCTCGGCTTCTCCCTCGGCGGGTTCGTGGCGCAGGACATCGTGCTGAAAGCTCCCGACCTGGTACGACGCCTCCTCCTGACCGGTACGGGGCCGGCAGGCGGCAAAGGCATCGACGAGGTCGGGGTCGTCTCCTGGCCGCTGATGGTCAAGGGATTGTTGACGCTGCGGGATCCGAAGACCTACCTGTTCTTCACCTCCACGGCCAATGGCCGGCAAGCCACAAAAGCCTTCCTGGAGCGGCTGAAGGAGCGCATGGCGGATCGGGACAAGGGGCCGACGCCCAGTGCCTTCCTGCGACAGCTGAAGGCAATCAAGGCCTGGGGCCGGCAGGCGCCCCAGGATCTGGGCGGCATCCGCATCCCCGTGCTGATCGCCAACGGCGACAACGACATCATGGTGCCCACCGCGAACAGTCATGACATGGCGCGTCGCATTCCTGGCTCACAGCTGGTCATCTACAAAGACGCCGGGCATGGCGGGATTTTTCAGTACCACGGCGAGTTCGTGCCCAAGGCGCTGGCCTTCCTCAATGACTGAAGCGATCCAGTGAGGACGGTCACCCTCATCAACAGAACGGAGACGATGACATGAACCAGCCAACTGCAATCGTGTTCGGCGTGGGATCGGTACGCGGCGTCGGCGGCGCCGTCTGCAAATGCTTCGCACGCGAGGGTTACCACGTCATCGTCGCAGGACGTACCCCGGCCAAGATCGAGGCGGTGGTTGCCGAGATCACCACGTCAGGCGTTGGCAGTGCGGAAGCGCTTCGGACCGACGTGACCGATGAAGCTCAGGTGATCGCGGCATTCGACCGGGCGATGAACCCGGGGCCTGGTCGTGAGCCTGCCGATGTCGTCGTCTCCAATGCAGGCAACAACGCAGTCATCGATTTCACGCAGCTGACCGCGGCGCAGTTCGAGGATTTCTGGCGCGTCGGCTGCTACTCCGGCTTCCTGGTCGGTCGCGAGGCCGCACGCCGGCTTGTCCCGTTGGGCCGCGGCACAGTGATCTTCACGGGCGCCTCCGGCAGCCTGCGCGGCAAGCCCGGCTACGCGCACTTCGCCGCCGCCAAGGCGGGGCTGCGCATGATCGCGCAAAGCATGGCCCGCGAGTACGGCCCGAAGGGGATCCACGTCGCGCATGTTGTCATCGACGGTGGCATCCTCGGCGACCGGCTTCAGAGCGCATTTCCAGCAAGGGTGGAGCGTGCCGGTGCGGAAGGACTCCTCGGCTATGACGCCATTGCCGAGAACTACTGGATGCTGCACCGGCAGCCGAAATCGGCGTGGACGCAGGAGCTCGACCTGCGGCCGTTCAAGGAAAACTGGTAGCAACGTCGGTTCGATTGCCACGGCTCAAGACTGCACCCTGCGGGCGGGGCTCCCCGAATCCCGTTCATTCAAAAGCTCTGGAGAACAGTCCCCTCATGAAAGCGTTCATCATCGATCGTTACGGAAAGAAGGAAGCTGGCCGCATCGGCGAAATGCCCGAACCCGAGGTGCGGGACGATGACGTTCTGATCCAGATCCACGCGGCGAGCGTCAATGCTCTGGACACGAAGATCAAGAGCGGCGAATTCAAACTGATTCTTCCCTATCGCCTCCCCCTGATCCTGGGCAACGATGTGGCCGGTACGGTCGTGCGGGTCGGCGCTCGCGTTCGCAGCTTCAAACCGGGCGACGAGGTCTATGCGCGCCCCGACGATGATCGCATCGGCACCTTCGCCGAGTTCATTGCCGTCAAGGAATCGTCGCTGGCACTGAAGCCCAGGAACCTCAGCATGGTCGAAGCCGCCTCCCTTCCCCTGGTGGCCCTGACCGCCTGGCAGGTGCTGGTCGAAACCGCCAAGCTGAAAAGGGGGCAGAAGGTTCTGATCCATGCCGGCTCCGGCGGGGTCGGCACCATCGCCATCCAGCTTGCCAAGCATCTGGGGGCGTTCGTGGCCACGACCACGAGTGCGGGCAACATCGACTGGGTGAAGGCTTTGGGCGCGGACGTCGTCATCGACTACAAGAAGCAGGACTTCGCAACGGTTCTTCGAGGCTACGACGTGGTGTTGAACAGCCTGGGCAACGAAGAGCTGAAGAAATCGCTCCACGTGCTCAAGCCGGGCGGACATCTCATCTCCATCTCCGGGCCCCCCACCCCGGCGTTCGCTGCCGCGCGAGGGCTGGCTTGGCCGCTCCGACAGGTGCTGCGCCTGCTGAGTTTCGGCATCCGGAAGAAGGCGAGGAAGAACGGCGGCGAATACACGTTCGTCTTCATGCGAGCCGATGGGGCGCAGTTGCGCGAGATCACGTCCCTCATCGAATCAGGCGCCATCCGCCCAGTCGTCGACAAGGTGTTCCCGCTTCAGGACACCCACAGAGCTTTGGCCTACGTCGATGGTGGCCGCGCCAAGGGCAAGGTCGTGGTGCAAGTGATGTAGCTGCCACGCGTGCCTCGGACAGCGTCGTCGAACAGGCCTTTGTCCAGCCCGGAAGAACCATTGCATGGCCGATGCGCAACCCTCGCAGGCCGCTAGGTTCGTTGCCCACTCTATACGATAAGGAGAACGACTTGAGTACAGACACAGCCGTCGGCATTGGCAAGCGCGCGCTGGTAACCGGCGCATCCAGCGGCATTGGCGCGGCAATCGCGCGTGAACTCCCAACGCTCGGCGTTGATCTCGTGCTGATGGCGCGGCGCCGCGACGCACTTGAAGCGGTCGCCACGACCTGCAAGGGCGTGAAGGTCGAGATCGTCACCGCAGATCTCGGCAAGCCCGATGCCGCGCGCGCTGTGGGACACCGCGATCGCCAGCGGCCCAATCGACATCCTGATCAACAACGCCGGTTTCGGATACTTCCGCAGGTTCGACGAGGTCGACTGGGCGCGTGACGCAGAACTCGTCCAGCTCAACATGACCTCGGTCGTCGAGCTCGCGCGTTGCTTCGTCGACGCACGCAAGGCAAGCACCGGCCCCGCGCACATGCTGAACATTGAGTCGACCGGCGCATACCAGTCAGTCCCGAACATGGCGCTGTACGCCGCGTCGAAGGCGTTTGTCCGCAACTTCAGCGAAGCTCTTCATGACGAGTATCGCGGCACGCCACTGTCAGTGACCTGCATCTGCCCGGGCGGCACCGAAACAGCGTTCCACGCCACCTCCGGCGAAGGCGACTACTCTTGGATCGCGAACGCGTCAATGAAAAGCGCGGAGTTCGTGGCGCATGCCGCGATCCGCGCGATGCTCAGCGGCAAACGCACGGTTGTTCCGGGCCTGTTCAACAAGCTGTCGTGCTTCGGCGTGCGCTTCGTGACGCGGCGGTTCGCGTCTCAGGTGGCAACTCAAGTGCTCGGCAAGCCGCGCTTCTTGCTGCCGACTCGAAGAGCGAATTGAGAAAGGCGGTCAACTTTCGCGGAAATGTTTTGCGAGCATTCACCCCGTATCGCGAGAGCAGCCGCACGATGCGGCTTGCCAGCACCCAGCCCTTCCCGCATTTCGCACGAACGCGCAGGACGCGGCTACGAGCCGGGCAACGGCGAGCACAGCGCCGCGGTCATCTACACGCCGGTTTGTTCGGCCAAGCTCACTGGCATTGATCCCCAGACCTACCTTCGCTGCGTGTTCGAACGCATCGCTGACCACTCGAGCAACCGCATCGACAAGCGTGTACCGGCGCGAAGCGCGGCCGAGCAAGCTCAGTGCGTTCGAGGCGACGCTGAAGCACGCGTTGGTGCCTCATTCACCAGTTCTCGCACCCACTTCGAAATCATGTTGAGCGACAACGCCGCAATCCGCTATCTCGCGCCCCTAGGAGCGTGTCGGGCTTTCCCGCCTACCMCGAGTGGGCGGCGGCTTGGACAATCGCGCCAGTTTAAATAGACCTCCCCTGCATGAGCCGCTTCATCGCCGTAGATCGAGACACCGCCTACTTGCTGCCGCCGTCGGTTGATGAATGGCTACCGCAGGATCATCTGGCCCGCTTTGTCGTGGAGGTGATCGACCAGTTGGACCTGAGTGAGCTGGTGCGGCAATACGCGGGACGCGGCAGCAATGCGTACCACCCGGCAATGCTGCTGGGCTTGCTGGTCTATGGTTACGCCACCGGGGTGCACTCCAGCCGCAAGATCGAGCGGGCYTGCCACGACTCGGTGGCATTTCGCTTCATAGCCGCCAATACCCAGCCCGACCATGACAGCATCGCCACGTTCCGGCGGCGCTTTCTGCCACAGATCGAGGCGCTGTTCGTGCAGGTGYTGGTGCTGGCGCGCGAGATGAAGTGCCTGAAGCTGGGCAACATCTCRYTGGACGGCACCAAGATCGCAGCCAATGCGAGCAAGCACAAGGCGCTGTCCTGGGAGCACGCCAACAAGATCGAGGCACAGTTGCGCGAAGAAGTGCAGCAGTTGCTGAAGCTGGCCGAAGACAGCGACAGCCGTCCTGTCAATGACGGGCTGGACGTGCCGGCGGAGATCGCGCC
>NZ_JBFUIU010000467.1:0-7157 GCF_056401695.1 Variovorax sp. P4_D9 | reverse complement strand
GCTCGGCGCAGCAGTTGCGGCGCGATGACGCCGCGCACGACGAGGACCTCGAACAGGGCCACGAGCGCATGGACCGGCACCTCCGCGTGATGCGCGATCGCGTTCCAGCCCAGGGCCAACGCCTGTATGGAGAGCCAGACCGGCGCGGACCGGATTTTTCCGAAGAACACCGGGATGACGGCTGCAACCAGGAAGATGATCAGCGGCAGCGTCATCAGGACCTCCCCAACCAGCCGGCGCCGCCCAGGCACAGGGCCGCCACGGCCGATGCCAGCATCAGATAGCGCGGCACCAGGTTCATGCGCAGCCGCGCGACGAGCGACTCGACGCAGCCCACCGCCACGGCGACGCCAGCCATGATGAACAACGAGGTGAACCCACAGGCCAGCGGCGCGCGCAGAGGGTCGAAGGGGTTGAGCAGGGCCGCGATCAAACCCGCGTAGATGGTCATCTTCAGTGCCGCCGCGTATTGCATCGCAGCCAGTTCCGGGCCGCTGTGATCGAGGATCATCACCTCGTGGACCATCGTCAGCTCGAGGTGTGTCAGCGGGTCGTCCACGGGCACCCGTGAAGCTTCGGCCTGCAGCAGGATGAAAAGAACCACGACAGCGGGCACCACGATCCAGCGGAACGACTCGGTTTGGTGGAGATGGCCGATCAGGCCGGCGAAGCTGGTGTGGCCGGTGGCCACGCTGGCAGCCCCGATGAGCAGGAACAGCGCGGGTTCGACGAAGGCGGTGAACGATGCCTCGCGGGCGGCGCCCATGCCCTCGAAGGCGCTGCCGACGTCCAGGGCAGACAACATGAGAAAGATGCGGGCCAGCGCGAACGAGTAGGCAAAGAAGATGAAGTCGTGCCTGAACTCGAGCAGTGCGATGCTGCCGAGATTCGGCGCGATCATCGCGGCGAGCAGTGTCGCCGCGAGGACCACCCAGGCGCCGGCGCGGAACAACGGCGTGGCGACGACGCTGAAGACGGGCCGCTTGCGCAGCAGGCGCAGAAGATCCCAGCCCAGCTGCATCAGCCGCGGCCCCTTGCGCCCGGCCCACAGCGCCTTGGTCCGGTTCACGAGGCCGACCATCAGCACCGGCATCCCGAGCGCGACGACCACCTGGGCGACTCCGATCAGTGGCTTCATCGCAGCGGACCGCTCGCCAGCACCAACACCCCGGCGATCGCGACGATGCCGATCAGGGCTGCCGCAAAGGCGACGCGCGGATCGTCTTCGCGCAGCCTCCGTGACAAGTCGGCGGCTGAAGCATCTCCATGGCCGATGACGGAGAATAGTCGCCGCTCCACCGCATCCACGCAGTCGGTGACGAGGTAGGCTTCTGTTGGAAAGTAGCCCGTTGGCGCTTTCTGTCGCCGCAGCATGACCATCACGCCTCGAAAACGGGCGCTGAAGTCAGTCGAGAAGCTCGAGCCGGTGTACTGCATGCGGGGGCTCGGTGCACCATAGCCGCAGCCCCAAGTGACGTGGCTCGCAGCAGCCTGGGACGTCGCCCTCGATCGCAGCCAGATCAGCGCTTCGATCGACAGGACGAGCACAGCCGAGACCATGCCAATCCACGTCAGCATGTCGGCGATCGGCTGCAGGACGTTGACGGTCGGCTTGAGCAGTGACCCCAGTGCGATGACGGTGGAGCCTTGCACCAGCTTGAAGCCCAGCACCGGTATGACCCCGAGCACGATGACGCCCACCGCATGCACGCCCATGGGCACCAGCATCCAGCGGCTCACCTCTGTGGGCGGCGTCACGCTGCTGTCTCGCGGCGCGCCAAGAAAGACCACCCCGAATGCGCGCGTGATGCTCAACGCGGAAACTGCGCCCACGAAGGCCAGCAGTGCACCCGTCGCAGACAGCGCCACCTTGGCCCAGACGCCGATGGGGGCATCCGTGAAAAGCCCCGAATAGATGACGAACTCGCTGGTGAAGCCGTTGAGCGGCGGGAGCGCCGAGATCGCGACGCCGCCAAGGATGAAGCTCAAGGATGTCCAGGGCATCAACCGCGACAGCCCTCCCAGCTTCTCCATGTCGACGGTATGCGTCGCCTGGTAGACCGCGCCAGCGGCGTAGAACAGTTGGCACTTGAAGAACGCATGGTTCAGCACATGCAGCAACCCACCGGCGAATCCGATCGCTACCAGGGACGCGTTGCCCCAGCTCAGCCCCAGGCAGCCGACGCCGAAGCCGATACCGGCGATCCCGACGTTTTCGGTCGACGAGTAGCCCAGCAGGCGCTTCAGGTCGCGCTGGCCCACCGTGTACAGGGCGCCGACCACCGCCGACAGGGCGGAGAATCCGATCAGGAACCAGCCCATCCATTCGTCAGGCTTGCCGATCAGAAAAACGAAGCGCACCAGCGCGTAGAGCCCGGCCTTGTGGATGACACCCGACATCAACGCCGAGACATGCGCCGGCGCCGCTGCATGGGCCCGTGGCAGCCAGGAATGAAATGGAAAGAACGCGGATTTGAGGCCGAAACTCGTCACCAGGAGCATGAAGACGACATTGCGTTCCGAGCCCGCGTTGTTGCGCAGCCAGTGTCCGAAGCCACTGAGGTCCCACGAATCCGAATGGGTGTACAGGATCATGAACGCCGCGACCAGGAAGATCAGGCCGATGTGCGTGGACACCAGGTAGTTGAACCCGGCGAAGCGGACTTTCTGGTTCGTGTAGTCCCAGATGACGAGAAGCCATGCGGCGAGGGCGGCGGTTTCCCAGCCCAGCAGGAAGACGAGAGCGTGGTCGGCGGTGTAGACGAGCACGAACGACAAGGACGTCAGGTTCAGCAGTGCGTAGTGCACCCCCAGATGCCGCTTCGATCCGAAGTACGGTCGCAGGTAGCCCACCGCGTAGATGCTGCCCAGCAAGGTCATCGGGAGCGACCAGGCCAGGAAGAAGGCTCCGAGCGAGTCCAATCGCACCCGCAGGGTGCCCACCGGATAGGCCCACGCCAGTTCGCCGACCACGGTCGCTCCACCGGACAGAACAGGGGCCACGGCGGTCCAGACCAATGCCGTTGCGAGCACTTGCGAAAGCACGCCAATGCCCGCGTGCATGGCGCTGCGCACGGGCAGGAGGCAGGCTGCGGCACCCAGCAGCAAGACGAGCACGGCTGCGCTGAGGGCCGTCATTGGTGTCCCGTGGGCGCCACGAAGGCGGGCACCTCGATGCCGCCTCGGCCATGGCCGCTGGCGCACATCGACAACGCAGGCGGCCTTGCCGCATGCGATACGCAGGAGTCATCGAGGCAATGCAAATGGAGAGCTCCAGGATCCCGACCAAGCAGGATCGGACAAGCCCTCCCTGGTATGCAATCTAGATTGCTCTAGATGATACTATTATTATCATTGAACTGACATGTAGGTATCCGATGGAACTCAAGACAGCGCGCCTGACGGTACTGGTCGATCCCGCGAAGAAAAAGGCCTTTGAGGCGCTGTGTGCTCGCCAGGACGTTACCCCTTCACAGGTCGAACGACGTCTGATTCGCGACTATCTGACTCACCACGGCGCGACCTTCGTCCCGAGCGGCCTGGACCGGGAGGACGAAGCGGCCTCGAGACCCTGATCGGCGAGGACGAACTGCGCAGATGGGTTCGAGACCGAACGACCTTGACGATGACCAACTCGCCGAGTTGGCCCGGGAGTGGCGCGCGCGTGCGGGACGTGGCGAGCAGCTTGCATTTGGTGTTGCACAGGCGTTCGAAGCGGAGCAGCGCCGACGCCGACGTCCCCAAGAAAGTCAGGTGCAGCCGCTTGCATCTCCCACGCAACAGAAGAAGGCCCCGACGCGAGCGTGGTGGAAGTTTTGGTGAGGCAGAGCATTTCTGCCACCAGGGAGGACGTCCGCCTCCTCGGGAAGAAGGCTCTCTGGCGCCGCTTTGGCAAGACGGCGCGCTTGCTGTTTACTATGGGGCGATGCAGGAAGTAGGCCCTCAGGAACAGTAGACGCTCGGCAAACTATGCTGATCGTTGCCCCATTCCAGATTGTGTATGTTTTTCAAATTATCATAGAATTAACATATTTGGAGTCGTCATGGAGCTTAAGACTGCCCGCCTTACGGTCCTGATTGATCCGGCGAAGAAACAGGCCTTCGAAACACTCTGTGCACAACAAGACGTGACACCTTCCCAAGTGGTGCGTCGCCTGATTCGGGACTACTTGGCCCATCATGTCGTGAGCTTCGTGCCAAGCGGTGCTCGGAAAAACAGCASCACGGCCCGCGAGCGCTGATTTAGACCTTCAGCATGAAGGCCTGAGCCAGCAATTCGGAGGCGTAGATCGGGGGCGCCCTCGCTATGGGCCCTTCTTGCGACCACGCGTGCCTGCACATCGCAGTCGGCCAAGCTCAACGGGCATGACTCGTGGGCCTACTTCAAGGACGTGCTGGAACAATTGCTCGCGCATCCGAACGCTGGACGATGAGTTGCTGCCACATCGCTGGAGCTGGCAGATGCCAGCAAAATCGAGGCATGAAGAATATCGAGGCACTGATCGCCGACGGCGGCGAGATCACGATTGGCGCGATCTACCCGATCGAATGCGCAGCTACTGCCGCCGACGACCACAACAGCGTGGCCATGCTCGTTCGACGAGACGGCGAAACGTTGAACGCCGTTGCTCAAGAGGCTCGACAAAGCCATTGGCAGGTTCTACGACGACGATGAAATCATCGACGAGATCAACGGCGATTGACTCCGGACTGGCCGTCAAGACGGCACGACTGGACGCTTACTCTCGAACTGAACGGGCTTCTGCCGGTGCAGTGAAAAGGCTCCCGAAGGAGCCTCTTGGCTGATGCTGGGATGTGCTCAGTAACCACCGCGGCCGCCGCCGCCGTAACCACCACCACCGCTGCGGCCACCGCCGCCGAAGCCGCCGGGCGAACGGGGCTCCATCGGACGGGCCTCATTGACAGTCAGGCTGCGACCTTCGAGGGATTGACCGTTCAGGCCTTCGATGGCTGCGAGCGCTTCCGCATCGCTGCCCATTTCGACGAAGCCGAAGCCCTTGGAGCGACCGCTGTCGCGTTCCGTCATGACCTTGGCACTGGCGACCGAACCGTACTGGCCGAAAGCCTGTTCCAGCGTGTCGTCGCGCACGGAGTAGGCGAGGTTGCCTACGTAGAGTTTCTTGCCCATGGAGGAGCTCCTATCCAAACCAAAAAAACGAGCGGTGGAGTCCCAGAGTCACAACAAACAGGAAGGGGCTGTGGCGCGAAATTGACCGATCACCGGATTACGAACCTGGCAGCGAAACGGACAGGAACGTCCGGGCATTAGAGCTGTCCCCGTTGCAACCCGGGCTCAGTGTTTTCCTCAGCGGGGGTGATGAGAAAGCTCGCTACGGTGAACAGCGCCGGTTCAGGTTCGTCCACATCAAGGAACGCACATGAGCAAAAAAGTCGCATCCGTCACCGGAGGCATGGGGGGCATTGGAACGGCCATTTGCCAACGCCTTCACAAGGACGGTTTCACCGTCATCGCGGGTTGCGGCCCCACCAGGGACTACGCCAAGTGGCTCGGCGTAGCCTTCGGCTTTCTGCGCCCCACCTCAGCACCTTGTCACCTCCACGGTCAGCGATGCGGACAAGTCTCTGCCCTCGGCCGGCACCGACGATGCCACCGTGCGTGCGTACACCAAGCTTGCCCGCGACGGCCACACGGGCCTGCTCATCAACACCAAGAATGAGGCCGCGGCCAGGCCGTTGATGGAAGTGGTGCGTTCGGTTCCCCAATTCGATCGCGCAGCGCTATCGGACGCTGGTGATCGGAAACCGTGTGAAGCACTCCGCCCGGCTGCGACGCGGGCTCAGGCCGGCCTCAGCCCATCGCCGTGGGCTGTGCGAGTTCTGCGCGCCGAGAAACACGGCGGCCGACGCTTCCTTGGTGAGCATCGGGCCTCGCCCTCGTCCATCGAAAAGACACGCAAGAAGACCCGATGCACCGGTTCTTCTTGAAAACACGAGGGCGAGAGCGCCTCAGCGCATGTACAAACCACGCATTTCGGGCGCCGGAAGCCGTCGCCTCGATCTCAATCCTTCGAAAGGATTTCCATCGCCTTGTTGGCGTCGCCCAGCGAGCCGGGCATCCACCAGATGAAACCCGGCAGCGCCGGGCCCGCGATTCCCGGCATTCATCCGGTGATCTACGACGATCAGGGCGAGGAGCTTGCCAGCGGTTCGGACAAGGCCGGCAATATCTGYATCCGGAATCCCTGGCCGGGTGGCTTCCAGACGATCTGGTCCCGAGCGGTATGTGCTCCAGTACTACTCGCGCTACTGCAAGGACCCCAAGAGCAAGGACTGGCGCGACTGGCCCTACCTGGCGGGCGACGGCGCAGTTCAGGCGAGCGACGGGTACTACCGCATCCTCGGCCGCATCGACGACGTGATCAACGTCGCCGGTCACCGTCTGGGCACCAAGGAAATCGAATCGGCTGCGCTGCTTGTGCCAGAGATCGTCGAGGCGGCCGTGGTTCCATTGGCCGACCCAATCAAAGGCAAGGTGCCCGACCTGTATGTCGCGTTGAAGCTGGGGCTGGCACCTTCCGCGGAGATCGCCAACCGGGTCTCGGCATCGATGGTGTCCGAGATCGGCGCCATTGCGCGTCCGCGCCGGGTGATCGTCGTTCCATGCCCAAGACGCGCTCGGGAAAGATCATGCGCCGCGTGCTCGCAGCGATTTCGAACGGCCAGGATCCCGGCGACGTCTCCACTCTCGCCAATCCGGAGGTCGTCGACCGGATCAGGGAGTTGGCTCAATAGAGCCGTTTTGTCGCACGCGAACAGGCCGTGCGAGGTGACGGTGCAGGTCGCCGAGATCGACAGGTTCACGTACGCGCCACCGTCAGGCCGAATAGAGAAGACGACCTTAAGGGGAATGGCACTTACTTTGGCTCGTACGCATGACCATGCTTCTCGACATGTCGGCGAGCCTGGGCGCGCGGCACCTTCAACCAAGGGTAGGGTTTTGGCCACTGCTGTCCAAGACAGGCGAATCCGGCGGATGACATGCTGAACTGACGCGGGTTCCGGACGGCTTGTGTGTGGATTTCAGGATCGTGCCCCCATGGGTGCTGTCCAACATCAAGTGAATGCGAATGCGCCCTGGGGTGATTCGTCGGGATCGGGCGGCGCTGTGAACGGCT
>NZ_JBFUIU010000466.1:0-7159 GCF_056401695.1 Variovorax sp. P4_D9 | reverse complement strand
GAGTTTGCGTCTTCCGAGATTCGTCATGCTTTGTCTCCTGTTTGATTGGGTTCGTTCATGTCTTGGGTCAGTACCAGTCGTGAATCCGCCGGTCTTTCGTCTCCGGAATGAAGAATGCCACCACCAGAGCGCCCAAGACGGCCCAAAAGATCGGGTACCAGAGGCCGAAATAGATGTCGCCAGTTGCGGCGACCATGGCAAAGACGATGGGAATCAGGAAGCCCGAGACCCAGTTGCCGATGTGATACGGGACCGACAACGTCGTGTAGCGGATGCGCGCCGGGAACATCTCGACCATCACCGCCGTCGATGCACCATACGCGAGCGGCATGAGCGCGGCCATGAAGGCCATGATCAACCACACCATCGGCAAGTTGGTCTGCGCCGGGTCGGCTTTGCCGGGATAGCCGGCGGCGCGTATGGCAGCCCTCAGTTCCTTTGTGAACGCATCGATGCGCGCCTTCAGCTGTTCAGCGTTGAGGCCGCGGCCGTCAAACCCTTGGATCGTCGTCTCACCGATCTTGATCTGCGCATTCGACTTCGTCGGCGAGCTTACGTTGCTGTAGTTGACGCCCTCCTTGGCGAGCGTCGACTTGGCGATGTCGCACGACGAAAGGAACTTCGAGACGCCCGTTGGATTGAAGATGAACGAGCACTCTTCAGGATCCGCGATCACCGCGATGGGCGACGACCGCAATGCGGCCTCGAAAGCCGGATTGGCGAAATGCGTCAACAACTTCACCGCCGGGAAGTAGCTCACTGCGGCGATCAGGCAGCCGGCGATGATGGTCGGCTTGCGGCCGATCTTGTCGGACAGCCATCCCACCAGCGGAAACAAGGGGATTGTCACGAAGATCGCAAGTCCAGCCAGGATGTTCGTGGTGAGCGGATCGACTCTCAGCGTCTGCTGAAGGAACAGCAACGGATAGATCAGACCCATCGCGCCAACAGCGGACACGCCGGTCACACAGCCGAGCATCACGACGATCATCAGGCCGACGTTTTTCCAACTTCCGAAGGCTTCGCGTATCGGTGCCTTGGCGGTCAGACCCTTCTGCTTCATACGCAGGAAGACGGGGGACTCGGACAGTCTGAGTCGGATCCACAGGGAGACGCCGAGCAGCAGCACCGAAAACAGGAAGGGCAGGCGCCAGCCCCAATCGGAGAATGCGGCCTCTCCCAGAAGAGTTCGGGTACCGACAATCACGAGCAACGACAAAGTAAAGCCCGCCGCCGAGCAACTCTGCACCCATGACGTGAAGTAGCCCAGCCGCCCGCGGGGCGCGTGCTCGGCCACATAGGTGGATGCTCCGCCGTACTCGCCGCCCAGGGACAGGCCTTGAATTACTCGCATCACCATCAGCAGAATCGGTGCAGCGATGCCCCATTGCTCGTAGGTCGGTAAGATGCCCACGACAAATGTGGCGACGCCCATGCCCGAGACCGTGACAAGGAAGGTGTACTTGCGGCCGACGATGTCCCCGAGTCGCCCAAATACGAACGCGCCCAGGGGCCGCACCGCGTAGGCCACCGAGAAAGCAAGCAAGGCAAAGATGAAGCCTAGGTTCGGACTCAGCGGCGCAAAGAACTTGGCGGCGATGATCGACGAGAGCGAGCCGAACAACAAGAAGTCATACCACTCGAATACCGTTCCCAGGGAAGCTCCAAACACAACCCGCCGCTCCTCACTGGTCATGGATTTTGAAGATCTGGCTTCGGCGGGGGTACCCAATGTCTGCGATTCCATTTTTGTCTCCTGTTGCGTGGGCTCTGGGGATTGCGGCTGAGAGCCTCAGATGGACTAGACCCAAACGGTGGGTGACGGATCCGTGTAGAAGCGCCCACGCCTCTGGTTGAGATAGGGAAGGTTGTAGTTCGGCAGCACCACACCGTAGCCTTCGCGTTCGCCGTACGACCAACGCATCATGGAATTGAAGGTGATTGCACTTGGATAGGGACTCCAGGGAGCACCGACGTCTGCGGTCGCGCGCAGGTGAAAGCTCTTGCCGCGCGTGTCCTTGACGGTCATCTGCAGCCCCGTGCACATCAGGCCGTGGTGCGTACTGGTCATGTTCAGCTCGCTTGTCAGCCCGTAGACCTTTCCGTCCTGCAGCACGTAGCCGTGGGTGAGCTTGAACTGATCTGCGCCGGTGAGGTCCGGGTTCCAGGGGCAGATCATGTGGAAGGCAAGGTCCTCGCCGAAGGTCGCAGACACGATGTACATGTTCTTGATGACCATCGGGTCGCGCGGACCCCAGCTGTGGTCCATCCGTTCGATGCTGTTGACTTCGAAGGTCCTTCCGCGCACCTTGAGCGTTCCGGTGACACGTCCCGTCAGGTCGAAGTGACCCGCCAGGTGCTTCTTTCGCGTGTCGATGTCGGCATGCATGTCCTCGACCCGACCGGCCTGGGGGCTGTGTGCGGGGTCATGGATGTCGAAGGGATCCATCAAGCCCTCCCAGTCGACATGGATTTCGGTGCCGTCAAAGCCTTCATAGTCGATACGGAAGTTCCGGGGCGCGGAGGTCGCGCGGATGCTCAGCCCGATCGGCGAAGTCAGCTCCGAAAACTTCTTCGGGGCCGGCAAGTGCTGGTTGTCGTTGTAGTGCAGCAGATCGGATCGGTTGTCCGACAGCGCCCCGCACACCATGATCTGATTCGACATCACGCCCATCGCAGGTCGCGCGCACACGTAGACCAGCGCGTAGATGTGCTCCTCGGGAATGACGATCGGAATGAGATAGGTCTCAACCCAGTTGTGGTCGGCGTCCGGGGGGTTCTGATAGTCGATCTGTTCAGCGGTGATCATGCAGGGGCCTTTTCGGTAGGGGTTTTCAGTGCGAGTGCAGCAGCGATCGAGGGGAGGCCGCTGGACTCGGTGTCGAAGCCAAGCGGCAGGAACCACGCACGCTGGACGTCGAGCCACGCTTTCGCGTTCGCGGTGACGGCGCGGTCGATCTGTCGACGCGTGGCGTCGTCGAAGTCGGCGGACGATCGCACGAACGCGCTCGTGGCGGCCGTCAGCTGGGCGGTCGCTGCCTGTATGTCGGTCTCAGCCGCACCGGGCTGGTTCATCAACCCGACGCCGCGAGCGAGGGAGCTCTCGAGCGCGGAAACAGCATCACGATCGCACCCCCTGGTGCAAGGCGTAAGAGCCTGAGCCAGTTCGATGGCGCTTCGCAGTTCGAAGCGAATGCGCTCGGACCGGTATGGAAGGCGGTCGCAGACCATCGACAAGAAGCCGCAGACCATGCGCAGCTGCTCCACAGCCAGCGGGTTCGACGCGTCGACCGCCGGTGTGACGACTTCCTTCAAGGCCTTGATCGCGGCGCGCAGCCCGATGACGGTGTGATCTGACATCAGAGCAACTCCTCGAGTGTCTTGCGCAACTGCTCGGCCGCGAGATAGCCCACGGGCTCGGCCGATGCGAGCAGGATGTCCTGGTGCGTCTTGCCGAGATGCACCACCCGGTATGCCGACGCGATGGCCGACACCACGAGCTGGTAGCTGTTGAAGATCGTGTAATAGCGAAGCCGCGCAGGATCGACGCTCAGTCCCGACAGCTTCTCGTAGCTCTCGAAGAACTCGTCTAGCGGCACCAAGCCGCTAGCGAGGAAAGTCTTGCCGTCCTCTGCCATGTGGCCGAACGCATGGTTCGCGGTCCACGCGAGGTCGCGGTGGCGATCGCCAAGATAACCGCGCTCCCAGTCCAGCACGGCGGTGATTTCGAGGCTTTTCTCGTCGAAGAGGAAGTTCCCTGAACGGTAGTCGCCATGCACGACGCTTACCGTATCGAGAGCCGGCAAATTGCGCTCCAGCCAGTTGGCTGCGACCTCGGCCAGGGGGAAGTCGTCGCCCCGGTCTTCCTCCCAGATGCGGCGAGCACGATTCAGTTGCCTGAGAGCACTTTCCGTCGTGCCGATCGGGGGCACATCGAAGGCCGACATCTCGGCTCCGCCCACGTCGAACGTGTGAATGGTGGCCAGCATGCGCACGAATTGCGGGGCCAGACGCTGACGCAACTCGGGACCGAAATTGGTACCGATGCCAGCCAGTCGCCCCGAAGTCGTCGCACGCGGCTTGGCGACGCCCTCGCAGAACGAATAGAGCAGCGCAGGCTCCGGAAACCACTCAGCCTCGGCGTCGACCAATAATGCATGGGGGACTGGCACGACGCCCTCAAAGGCCTTCAGCAGCTGGAACTCTCGGGCTCGGCTCGTCGAATTGACCGATTCGCTGGGCTCCATGCGCACAACCATACGGTCCGAACACGCGCCGCGTCCGGGCGCGTTCCAGTGCAAGGTGTAGCCCATCTGTATCTTCGATGCGCCACCGGCAAACCAGCGCTGGTCCGCGATGCGGAAGGGACCCTCGACCGCATTGCTCAGGAACGCCGTCAAGTGTTCGGTCATGCGCTCGAGGCTCGCACCGGCATAAGCCGGGTCGGCGCGATGCGTCATCTTGCGTGTCAGCATCTTGTCCATCTCACGCTCGGCCGGAAAGGTTGAGCGCATCCGCTCGATCATTGCCGGTCCTGGCCGGTCGCGATCGGATTCGGTGACAGACAGCGGTGCGAGCCGATGAGCCCTGTCGTAGGGCGCGTCCAATGTCGTATGCATGCGTACGATCATGCTGCACACGATATGCACATGCATGAGTACTTTCCCCTATCAAGGCCCGTTGATTGTACGTTAGCGTAAGACATCGCTTCCTCGACCGGGCTCACCTGCAACCAACTGTCAACCCCTATGGAATTCGACCCCGTGTTGGCGCGACAGCGCGCCCTGGCCATGCGTGATCGTGGCTTCTGGAACAACCAGACCCTCGACGACTACTTCAGTGCCGCTCTCGCGGCCTGTCCGGACAAGACGGCGGTCGTGGACCATGCCTCGCGGTCCGCGTCGCCGCACCGGCTCTCCTACCGCGAACTCGACGCGCTGGTCGCGAAGATCGCGGCATCGCTCACCCGTCTGGGGATCCGCCGCGGCGACGTTGTTTCGGTCCAGCTGCACAACTGCTGGCAGTATCTCGCCATCGCGCTCGCCTGCGTCAGGACCGGCGCCGCGATCAATCCGTTGATGCCGATATTCCGCGAACGTGAACTCGAGTTCATGCTCAATCTCTGCGAATCGTCGGTTTTCTTCGTGCCGGCCACCTTCAAGGGCCGGGATCATGCGGGCATGGTACGGGCGCTGCGTCCACGCCTGCCCAGCCTGCGCCACCTGGTCGTCGTCGGCGAGGACGGCGAGGAAGGGTTCGACCGGTTCTTGCTCAACGACAATTTGCAGTCAGCCGGAAAGGTGGCCGGCCTGGCCCCTCCCCGACCCTTGCACCCGGATGAGGTCGCCCTCGTGATGTTCACTTCGGGAACCACCGGCGAGCCCAAAGGCGTTATGCACACGTCGAACACGATGCTCTCGACCCTGAGCGCGGCCACGCGTTCCCTCGAGATGACCCCGGGAGACGTCGCTCTATGTGCCGCGCCGATGGGCCACCTGCTCGGTTTCGCGCTGCTCGGCGTCTTTCCGTTGATGTTCAAGGGAACCACCGTCATCATGGACACTTGGGATGTGGATCTGGCCGTTCGCCTCATGGGTGAAGAACGAATCACATTCACGGCTGGCCCCACGCCGTACCTGGCGGACCTCTGCAATGCGGTGGCCAAAGGGGCCGCTCGGCCCCCGAGCCTGCGCGTATTCTGCTGCGCTGGCGCGCCGATTCCGCCTGTTCTGATCGAGCGGGCCGACACCGAGCTCAACATGACAGTGTGCTCGCTCTGGGGCATGACAGAAGTGCAGGCTGGGCTGATCACCGAGATCGGTCGCGGCAGAGCGCATTCGGCACTGGCCGATGGCCGTCCACCGCCCGGTATGGAAGCAAGGATTGTCGATGACGCGGGTTTGCCTCTGCCGGCGGGACAGACCGGCCGGCTCCAAGTGCGC
Source organism: Variovorax sp. P4_D9 (assembly GCF_056401695.1). NCBI lineage: Bacteria > Pseudomonadati > Pseudomonadota > Betaproteobacteria > Burkholderiales > Comamonadaceae > Variovorax > Variovorax sp. P4_D9. The sequence continues at coordinate 1,217 of NZ_JBFUIU010000466.1, read as the reverse complement.
GGCAGCGGCGTTTTCGCGGGCTACCTGAAGCACCCCGAATGGAACGACACCGACTCCGAAGGCTGGTTTGACACCGGAGACCTTGCCTATGTAGTGAATGATGGAGGCGACATCCGCATCAATGGCCGATCGAAGGACATCATCAAGCGCGGCGGCGAAAGCGTGCCGGTCGTGGAGGTGGAGGCGCTGCTGGCACGACACCCGGCCGTCTCCGCGGTCGCCATCGTCGGCTGGCCTGATGCGCGGCTCGGCGAGCGGGTGTGCGCCTTCGTCACGCTGCGTGACGCTGCGAAGTTCGACCTGGACGAGATGCAGCACTACCTCAAGGCATGCGAGTTGACGCCGCAGTACTGGCCCGAGCGGATCGAGATCCGCGACGACCTGCCGCGAACCCCCAGCGGCAAGGTGCAGAAATTCAAGCTGCGCGAGCTCGTCCAGGCTTTGGCTGAGAAAGCGACGTAGTGTCCTCACCGGTTCAGTCAGGTGCAAGACGTATCAAGCGCTTTCCGAGGTTGTCACCACGGTACAGGCCGGCAATTGCATCCGGCGCCTCTTCGATGCCATCCAGAACTTCCTCGATGTAGTGAAGGCTGCCGTCGCGCAACCATTTCGCCAGATCGGCGCGCGCCACGCTGGCGTATTCCGGATGGTCAAAGATCACGAAGCCCTGCATGCGCGCGCGCTTGGTGAGGAGGTGACGCTCGACTCGGGGACCCCGTGGGTGCGGGTCCCAGTTCGCAACCGAAGCTGTTCCGCAGATCACGATGCGTGCCCCGACATTGAGATGCGCCATCACCGCGTCGCTGATCGCCCCCGCAGTGTTGTCGTAGTAGACGTCAACGCCTCCGGCGCACGCCTGTGCCAGCTGCTCCGCGAAATCAGCGGCCTTGTAGTCGACGGCGACGTCGAAGCCGAAGCGCTCGGTGCACAGCGCGCGCTTGACCCGCCCGCCCGTGATGCCCACGGTGCGGCACCCCTGCAGCCGCGCAATCTGTCCGACGCAGGAGCCGACCGCGCCAGCTGCCGTGGAAACCACGACCGTCTCGCCAGCGCGCGGCTGCCCAAGTTGCAACAGACCGTAGTGCGCAGTGACACCGTTGATGCCCAGCACGCCAAGCGCACTCGACATCGGCAGCCCGTCGTCCTCGATGCGCCGCTGGATGGAGGCGCCCTCGATCAGGGCGAATTCCTGCCAGCCAAACAGGCCTGTGACAGCA
>NZ_JBFUIU010000465.1:0-7166 GCF_056401695.1 Variovorax sp. P4_D9 | reverse complement strand
GGACGACACCATCATCACCGACGGCTCCGACCTGGCGCCGCTGAAGACCGGCCAGGTCGACGTCGTCACGGGCTGGCTCACGAGCACGACCGCACTCAAGGCATTGGGTCCGGACCGCGTCGACCTGACGCTGTGGGACGGCGGCGTGCAGCTCTATGCGCTGCCCTACTACGCGTCGACAAAAACGCTCGAGACCCAGCCGAAGGTCATCGATGCCTTCTTACGTGCGACCTCGCGCGGCTGGCAGCACGTGAAGGCCAACCGCGACCAGTCGGTCGACCTGCTGGTGAAGGAATATCCGAATCTCAAGCGCGAGGACGAGCGCGCCGCGGTCGACGTCATGCTCGAGTACGCCTTCGGCGGCCTGGCGCAGACGCAGGGCTGGGGCACCATGGACCCGGCCATCTGGCAGGCGCAAATCTCGATGTACTCGGAGCTGGGCCAGTTCACCGCGCGGACGCCGAAGGTGGACGACGTCATCTGGCTCGACGCGCTGAAGTCGACCGCCGCCTACCGCATGAAGGCCTGATGCCATGGCTGCCGTACTGAACGCCGCTCCGGCGATCTCGTGCCGCGACATCGGCATGCGCTTCTTCACCGAGCGCCGCGATGTCACCGCGATCAAGAGCCTGGACCTCGACGTCGCGCAGGGCGAGTTCCTGACGTTGCTGGGCCCCTCGGGCTGCGGCAAGTCGACCTTCCTGCGCGTGGTGGCCGACCTGCTGGAGCCGAGCCGCGGAAAGATCGATGTGCTCTCCACCTCGCCGCAGGCCGCGCGCAAGAACCGCGACATCGGCTTCGTTTTCCAGGACGCGGCGCTGCTGCCCTGGCGCACGGCGCTGCAGAACGTCCAGCTGCCGCTGCAGGTGGGCGGCGGCGCCAGCCGCAAGGGCCGCCGTTCTCCGCAGGAACTGCTCGAACTGGTCGGCCTCAAGGACCGGGCGCACGCCTGGCCCCACGAGATGTCGGGCGGACAGCGCCAGCGCGTGTCGATCGCGCGCGCGCTGGCCAGCGATCCGAAGATCCTGCTGATGGACGAACCCTTCGGTGCGCTCGACGAGATCACCCGCGACCGGCTCAACGAGGAGATCCGCCGCGTTTGGAAAGACACCGGCGTGACGATCCTGTTCGTCACCCACAGCATCCACGAGGCGGCCTTCCTCGGCCAGCGCGTGCTGATGCTCGCGGCCAACCCGGGCCGCGTCCGCGAGATCGTGCCGGTCGACCTGCCCGAAGACCGGACGCTCGACATCCGCGAAACACCCGAATTCGTCCGGCTCACCGCCCACCTGCGGCGCGTGCTGGAAACCTGCTGAGGCTGACATGACCACCAGTTCCATCGATACGCCGGTGCCCGGCTTGGCAGTGATGCCGGCCGACTCCGAATACATCGCTTGGGCGGCCGCCCGCCGCCGCCGCCTGTGGCGCCGCCGCATCCTGCCGGCACTCGGCATCGGCGGCCTCATCGTGCTGTGGTGGGCCGTCATCGTCCTTTTCGATGTCAAGCCTTTCATCGCACCCACGCCCTGGGCGGTAGTCGAGACGCTCTACGCCAAGCGCGCTGTTCTATTGGACAACCTGATCCCCACGGCGATGGAGGCGGCCGGCGGCTTCCTGATCGGCAACCTGGCGGCGATCGCTGTCGCCACAGTGTTCGTCCACAACAAGACGCTGCAGGACATCTTCTTCCCCGTCGTGCTGATGTTCAATGCGGTCCCGCTGGTGGCCAAGGCCCCGGTCCTGGTGCTGATCATGGGCAACGGCATGGAGCCGAAGATCACGATCGCGGCGCTGGTGTGCTTCTTCCCGACGCTCGTGAACATGGTGCGCGGCCTCGAATCGGTGAACCCGCAGGCCATGGAGCTGATGCGCGTGCTGTCGGCGAGCAAGATGGAGATCTTCTTCCGCCTGCGGCTGCTGAACGCCCTGCCCTACCTGTTCTCGGCCCTGCGCATCGCGGCGTCGATGTGCGTGATCGGCGCGGTGGTCGGCGAATGGGTGGGTGCCACGGTCGGAATCGGCGCCATGATCCTTCAGGCCACCTTCAACTTCGACTCTCCGTTGCTGTACGCCGCGATCGTCATGAGCGCGAGCCTATCCGGCCTGTTCTTCCTGCTGGTAACGCTGGCCGAGCGCTCGATCATCCGCTGGCATCCGGAGAGCACGCACTGAACCCCGCACCTCGCAGTGCGACCCGGCGGCCACCGCGCCGCCTCCCCGAAATTCAATCAGGAGAATCGTTATGAGCCGTATTGGCGACTGGATGCATGAGTCTGCGCACGACATTCGCGTGGCAGCCGAATCGGATGTGGTGGTGGTCGGTGGCGGGCCTGCCGGCCAGGCTGCGGCCCTCGCCGCCGCACGCAACGGTGCGAGCGTCACGCTGCTGGAGCGCTACAACCACCTCGGCGGCCTCGCCTCGGGCGGCATGGTGCTGGTGCTGGACGACATGTGGGACAGCCACCTGCAGGAAATCTCGGTGCGCGGCATCTGCCTCGAGATGATCGAGCGCATGGCCGCGAACGGCCTGGCCGAGTACCCGAAGCAGCACGAATGGGGCAGCTTGCCCGAAGCGGTGCGGCGCTGGAAGCGCTGGGGCACCTTCGATTTCCACAGCAAGGAGAAGCCGCACCCGATCTGCTTTGCCGCGGCCTTCGATCCGGACGCCTTCAAGCGCGCCTCGCTCGAGATGGTGCAGCAGGCCGGGATCGAGCTGCGCCTGCATTCGTGGTTCTCGCGCACGCTGGTCGAAGACGGCCAGGTCAAGGGCGTGGTCTGCGAGACCAAGAGCGGTCGCGAGGCGATTCTCGGCAAGGTGGTCATCGACGCCACGGGCGACCTCGACGTCGCTGCCTCGGCGGGCGCTCCTCATACCAGCGGCGCCTACATCGTGACGACCGTGTTCCGCCTCGGCGGCGTCGACACCGACGAGGCAGAGCGCTTCGAGAACGAGGAGCCGCRGGCCTTCCAGGCCATCGACCGCGAGGTCAAGCACATGCTGGGCGGCGCCTGGGAATACTGGTGGCTCAAGACCCCGCTGCCGGGCGTGGTCTGGTGCAACTGCCCGCACATGGCGGGGCTCGACGGCCTCAAGGTCGCCGACCTGACGCGCGCCGAGGTGCAGGGCCGCAACACGATCCACAAGGTGATCGAGTTCGTGCGCGACCGCCTCCCCGGCTTCCGCAACTGCTACATGATCGACATGGCGCCCCAGACCGGCATCCGGCAGACGCGCCTGCTCGAAGGCGAGTACGTGATGACCAAGGACGACGTGGCCCACCGGGTGCGCTTCGAGGACAGCGTGGCGCGCGGGCGCGACTATTACTACCCCTACCGCACCCTGCTGCCCCGCAGCGTGGAGAACCTGCTGGTCGCGGGCCGCCACTACTCGGCGACATCGGCGGCGCAGAAGGTCTCGCGAGAGATCCCGCCCTGCATGGCGATGGGCGAGGCCACCGGCGTCGCCGCGGCGCTGGCGGTGAACGCGGGCGTGTCGGTGCGCAACGTCGACATCGGCAAGCTGCAGCGCACGCTGCGCGCCCAGGGCGCCGACCCCGGCGACCAAAAGGGCCCGAATGCCGACATCCCGGCCATCGCCCGTTCGTTCGCGGAGGCCGCATGAGCACGCAACACCTGCCGCTGCACGGCATCCGCGTGATCGACTTCACGCAGGTCATGATGGGCCCGGTCTGCACGCAGATGCTGGCCGACCACGGCGCCGACGTGATCAAGATCGAGCGCAAGGGCGCGGGCGACCTGAGCCGCTCGACCTTCGCGCCGGTCGCCGGCAACGACAACCCGATCTTCTGCAGCCTGAACCGGAACAAGCGCAGCGTCGAGATCGATCTGCGCGACCCGGCGCAGGTCGACCTGGTCAAGGCGCTGATCGCCGATGCCGACGTCGTCACCAACAACTTCCGCGCCGGTGTCATGGAGCGGCTGGGGCTGGGCTACGAGGATTGCCGGCGCATCAACCCGCGAATCGTTTACGCTGTGGGCACGGGCTTCGGCGAGACCGGCCCCTATGCCCACAAAGGCGGCCAGGACGTCCTCGCCCAGGCGCTGTCGGGCGTGATGGCGCGGCGCGCCGACGCCGCCGTGCCGATCTCGATCTACCCGACCGCGCTGGCCGACTACACGGCCGGCATGCACATGGTGCAGGGCATCCTGTTCGCGCTGCTGCAGCGCGAACGCAGTGGCGAAGGCCAGAAGATCGCGGTCTCGCTGTACGACTCGATGCTGTCCATGCAGATGCAGGAGGCCGCGATGATCATGATGGAGGACTCGGAGGTCAACTGGGCCGCGATGCCGCTGTCGGGCGTCTTCGATACGCAGGACGGCGCGCTGGTGCTGGTCGGCGCGTTCAAGTCGCATCCGCTGCGCGACATCTGCAACGCGCTGGAGATCGACGACCTCTCGCAGGACGAGCGCTTCGTCGACCTGGCTGCGCAGTTCAAACACAAGGCCGAGCTGCACGCGATCTTCAGGGAGCGCTTCGGGAGCAACACGCGCGCCTATTGGCTAGCCCGCCTCGAGGCGCAGGACCTGCTCTCGGCGCCGGTGCGCGACATGCGCGAGGCCCTGGTCGATGCGCAGACCCTGCACAACGACATGATCCTCGAAGGCGAGGCCTCGGCCAGCCGACCGCTGAAGTTCATCGCCAGCCCGATCCACATGTCCGGCGCCCGGACCGGCCTGCGGCGCGAGCCGCCGAAGCTCGGACAGCACACCGAAGAGGTGCTGGCCGAAGCGCGTGCGTTGATCGAAGAGGCCGGCGTATGAGCGTTCTCTTCGAAGTCTCGAACCACGTCGCGACGGTCACGATTGACCGCCCCGACGTGCTCAACGCGGTCGACCTCGCCACCGAAGCCGAACTGGTGCGCATCTGGGACGACATCGAACGCAGCAACGACATCCGCGTCGTGGTGCTGACCGGTTCCGGCGATCGTTCCTTCTGCGCCGGTGCCGACCTCAAGAACACGTCCAACCTCAAGGGCGTCGACTACTGGGCGGCATCGCGCCCCGGCGGCTTCGGCGGGATCGCGCTGCGCGAGACGCTCAACGTGCCGGTGATCGCGAGAGTCAATGGCTTCGCGCTCGGCGGCGGCTTCGAGATGGTGCTGGGCTGCGACCTGGTGGTGGCCTGCGAGGACGCCAGCTTCGGCCTGCCCGAGCCTCTGGTCGGGCGCCTGCCGCTGGACGGCGGCATGTTGCTGCTGCAGCGCCAAATCCCGTACCGCCAGGCCATGGCCATGATGCTGACCGGACAGCGGGTCAAGGCGCGGCGTGCCCTCGAGATGGGGTTGATCAACGAAGTCGTCGCCCGTCCCGAACTCGACGGCGCCGTCGATCGCTGGGTGCAGCAGATCCTGGCATGTGCGCCGCTGTCGCTCAAGGCCCTCAAGCAGGTGGTGCGGCTGACCGGCACGATGTCGCCGGCCCAAGCCCACGGCATGCGCCTGCCGGCGCTGGTGACGGCGCTGCAGTCCGAGGACTCGGACGAAGGCGTTCTGGCCTTCCAGCAGAAGCGCAAGCCCCAGTGGCAGGGCCGCTAGGCCGGTCATATCTGACGCGAGACGACTGCCATGGCCCACGTCATCACCACGGCCTGCATCGACTGCAAGGACGGCGCCTGCGTGCTGTGCTGCCCCGTCGATTGCATCTACGAAGGCGCGCGTACTCTGTACATTCACCCGGATGAATGCATCGACTGCGGCGTTTGCGTGTCCGCTTGCCCCACGGAGGCGATCTACGAGGAGTTTCGGCTGCCGCCCGAACTGCAGCACTACACGGCCATCAACCGCGAGTTCTTCGGCATCGAGATCAGCGCCCTGGGCTCGCCGGGTGGCGCCGACGGACGGCACCTGGCCTGCGACCATCCGCGCATCGCGCAGGAAGTGCCGAGCGCCCGGGCGGTGGGATGATGCCGCCTCTTTCGGGAGGGCAGGCCGATGCACGCCATTGTTCTGAAGTACTTCATCGAAGTGGCGAGCGCCGGCTCGGTCCGCAAGGCCTCCGAGCGGCTCTTCGTGGCGGCGAGCGCCGTCAATCGGCAGATCCACAAGCTCGAGGACGAGCTCGGCGTCGAGCTCTTCGATCGCCTGCCCAATGGCCTGCGCCTGAATGCCGCCGGCGAACGGCTGCTCAAGCACGCGCAGGAAACCCTGCACCAGTTCCAGGTGATGCGCACCGAGCTCGATGCGCTCAAGGGCGAACGCACCGGCCACGTCAAGGTCGCGGCGATGGACTCGTTCTTCGAGGAGCTGCTGCCGTCGGCGGTCGAGGAGTTCCTGCAGATCTTCCCCGCGGTCACCTACACCATCACTTCGACCCAGCCGATGGAGATTCCCCAGCTCGTGATGTCGGGCCAGGCCGACGTCGGACTCACCTTCGTGAGCCGGCTGCCCGGTGGGATCGAGGCGATCGCCACGGCCAACCTGCCGATCGGCGTGGTCATGCCGCCGGGGCATCCGCTGTCGAAACACGCCAGCGTGTCGCTCAAGGACTGCGCCAAATATCCGTTCCTGCGCTCGAGCTCGTACCCGGTGCTGAGTGCCTCGCTGTCGGCCGAATTCGCCGCATTCTGGGACGACATGGAACCGGCCGCGACCTGCAACTCCACGCCGCTGCTCAAGCGGCTGATCATGGGCGGCAAGGGCATTTCATGCTTCTCGAAGATCGCCTTCATCGAAGAGCTCCGGCGCGGGGACCTGCTCTGGCGGCCCTTCGAACTGCCGGCGCTGAACAAGCTGCTGGTGGGCATCCTGGTGCCGACGCAGCGCGCCTTGCCGCATGTCACGCAAAACTTCGTCGGCCGCATGGCCCGGCGCCTCACGCAACTTGAAATCGCTGCCGCCGCGCTCTGAGCGCCGGGCCAGCGGCGGCCTCTTGGGAACCCATCCATGACACAGAGCTTCGACAACCTTATCAACGGCGCATGGCGCGCCGCCGCCAGCTATAGCGCCAACGTCAACCCGAGCAACCTCGGCGACGTGCTGGGCCAGTACGCGCAGGGCGACGCCGCCCAGGTCGACGCCGCGGTCGCGGCCGCCAGCGCCGCCTTCCCGGCCTGGTCCACCGGCGGCATCCAGGCGCGCTCCGAGGCGCTGGAAAAGATCGGCGCCGAGATCCTGGCGCGCAAGGAAGAGCTCGGCACGCTGCTGGCG
>NZ_JBFUIU010000464.1:0-7184 GCF_056401695.1 Variovorax sp. P4_D9 | reverse complement strand
GCGCATGCGCACGGGTTCGGTGGGCGACAGCAGCGACGCTGTCTGTGTGTCGGCGTCCACCTGCTGCGCCCCGCATTGCACATGCGCTCCGCCGCGCAGCGGAATCTGCAACAGAAAGAAGTCGCCCAACAATCCGGGATCTATGCGCACGCTGGGCCCGTACTGCACATAGTTGAGGCACACGTCGCGGTGCAGCAAGGCGCTGTGGTGGCAGGCATCCAGCTCGGTACGCGGACGCACCGTCTCCAGCCGATGAGGGCAAAAGATTCGCGCGACGCTTTCACGCGCCTCGTCGAGGTCATGACTCCCGAATAGGCGGTACCGTGCCAGAGGCAGCGACGGTGCGAAGTGATGATCCATGTGAGAAAAAGCTTAGCAAAAAACAGGCCTGGGCGCCATCGCGGATGGCCCTGAGAACCGGCCTCTCATGGCCCACGATTTCACGCAGGGGACCCCCTCAATGCCGGACGAAAACTGTCGCCCGGTATGGCGACCGCGACGCCGTCAGAAAACATGCGTCCCGGGGATAGTGGATTCGTTTCGCGGATCACTCGCCCGGTCAGCCCGAACTAAGCTGAACACAAGGGCTCGAACAACGCCCCCATCAGCATAGAAGGAGACTATATGTTCAACGGATTGGCGGGAAAGAGCGCAATCATCACCGGCGGTGCCACGCTCCTCGGCGCTGGCGTCGTGCGGGCGTTTCATGATGCCGGCGTCAAGGTCATGGTGGCCGACATCAACGCGGAAGGCGGACAAGCCCTGGCGGACGGCTTCTCGAGCGGGGTGGCTTTTCGCCAGACCGACATCACGGACGACGCCCAGGTCCAGGCCTGTGTGGACGAGGCGGTGACGCGCCACGGCGGCGTGGACTACCTGGTGAACCTGGCCTGCTCCTATGTGGACGACGGCATCAACTCTTCGCGCGCCGACTGGATGACCTCGTTCAACGTCAACGTGGCCAGCGCCGTGATGATGCTCAAGGCCGTGCGCCCGCATATGAACAAGGCCGGCGGCGGCGCGGTGGTGAACTTCACCAGCATTTCCTCGCGTGTGGCGCAGACCGGGCGCTGGCTCTACCCGGTGAGCAAGGCGGCGATGGTGCAACTCACCCGCAACATGGCGATGGACCTGGCGCCCGAGGGCATCCGCGTCAACAGCGTGTCGCCGGGCTGGACCTGGTCAGCCATCATGAACCAGCTCACGAACGGCGACCGTGCCAAGACCAATCGGGTGGCCGCGCCCTTCCATCTGCTGCGCCGTGTCGGCAACCCGGAAGAGGTTGCCAACGTGGTGCTGTTCCTGTGCTCCGACCTGGCCAGCTTTGTGACCGGGGCCGACTACGCCGTCGACGGTGGCTACTCCGCGATGGGGCCGGAGTCGTACGAGCCAGCCATCCCGAAGCTGATGGGCTGACCGCCCCCCACGTTCCGGCGCGGCGTGGTGCCGGAGTCTGCCTGTTATTCACCCCTCTTCTTTCTGGAGAAAACGTATGCGCAAGATCATGATCGTTGGAGCCGGCCAGTCCGGCCTGCAACTCGCCCTCGGCCTGCTCAACGCGGGCTTCGAGGTCACCCTCGTCTCCAACCGCACCGGCGACGACATCCGCGCCGGCAAAGTCATGTCAAGCCAATGCATGTTTCACACATCGCTGCAGATCGAGCGGGACCTGGGCATCAACCAATGGGAGCGCGATTGCCCGACGGTGGATGGGATCGGCCTGGCGGTCCCTCACCCCGAGCAGAAAGGCGCCAAGGTGATCGACTGGGCGGCGCGTCTGCGCTCCTACGCCCAGTCAGTGGACCAGCGGGTGAAGATCCCGGGCTGGATGGCAGAGTTCGAGAAAAGCGGGGGCGAACTGGTCATCAAGGACGCCGGCGTCGAAGACCTGGAGGCCTACACCCAGAGCCACGACCTCACCATCGTCTCCAGCGGCAAGGGAGAGATCGCTAAGCTGTTCGAGCGTGATGCGATCAAGTCAACGTTCGACAAGCCGCAGCGTGCGCTCGCGCTCACGTATGTGAAGAACATGCGGCCGCGCGAACCCTTCTCCGCCGTTTGTTTCAACCTGATCCCGACCGTGGGCGAGTACTTCGTGTTCCCGGCGCTGACAACAACGGGGCCGTGCGAGATCATGGTGTTCGAGGGTGTCCCCGGAGGCCCCATGGACTGCTGGGCGGACGTGAAAACGCCTGAGCAGCATCTCGCCAAGAGCAAGTGGATCCTCAACACCTTCATCCCGTGGGAGGCGGAGCGCTGCCGCGACATCGAGTTGACCGACGACAACGGCATCTTGGCAGGTCGCTTCGCGCCCACGGTACGCAAACCGGTGGCGACGCTCCCATCGGGCCGCAAGGTGTTCGGCATGGCCGACGTGGTGGTGCTGAACGACCCGATCACCGGTCAGGGCTCCAACAACGCCGCCAAATGTGCCGACGTGTACCTGAGAAGCATCATCGAGCACGGGGATCGGCCGATCAATCATCACTGGATGCAGCACACCTTCGACCGCTACTGGTTCGGCTATTCCCAGTGGGTCACGCAATGGACCAACATGCTGCTCACCCCGCCGCCGCCGCACGTGCTCAAGCTTCTGGGCAGCGCCGGAGCGATGCCGGCGCTGGCGAGCGCCATCGTCAACGGATTCGACGATCCGCGTACGTTTTTCCCGTGGTTTGCCGACCCGGTCGAGGCCGACCGCTTCATCGAAACCTGGGCGGCTGCCGCATAAACATCATCCGTAGGCTGTGCGGCCAACGAAAGAATGAGACTCATGAAACGCTTCGCCATCATCGGCGCCGGCCAATCCGGCATGCAACTCGCGCTCGGCCTGCTCGACGCGGGTCACGGGGTTACGGTCGTGTCCAACCGGACGGCGAAGGAGATCCACGAGGGGCCGGTCATGTCCAGCCAGTGCATGTTCGAAACCGCGCTGCAGGCCGAACGCGATCTCGGCCTCAACTGGTGGGAGCATGACTGCCCCCCGGTGGAAGGCATCAGTCTGGCCGTGGCGGGTGCCGGGAACAGCAAGGCTATTGATTGGGCGGCAAAACTCGACGGCCACGCCAAATCGGTCGATCAGCGGATCAAGGTCTCCGCCTGGATGACCGAGTTCGGGAAGCGGGGGGGCGAACTGGTGATCCGGGAAGCGGGCATCAACGACCTCGAGGCTTTTACCCAGGATCACGATCTTGTCATTGTCGCCAGTGGCAAAGGAGAGATTAGCGGGCTCTTCGAGCGTGACGCGCCGAAGTCGCCCTTCGACAAACCACAACGGGCGCTCGCCCTCACCTATGTCAAGGGCATGAAGCCCATGCAGCCATTCTCCCGGGTGTGCTTCAACCTCATTCCGGGCGTGGGAGAGTATTTCGTCTTCCCCGCGCTGACCACGACCGGCCCTTGCGAAATCATGGTGTTCGAGGGCATCCCCGGCGGTCCCATGGATTGCTGGCATGACGTGACGACGCCGGAAGAGCACCTTGCGCGGAGCAAATGGATTCTCGACACCTTCCTGCCCTGGGAGGCCGAGCGCTGCCGCGACATCGAACTGACCGACGACAACGGCATCCTCGCCGGCCGTTTCACCCCGACCGTGCGCAAGCCCGTGGCGAAACTGCTCTCCGGTCGCTGCATCCTCGGCATGGCCGATGTCGTCGTGCTCAACGACCCCATCACCGGCCAAGGCTCGAACAACGCCGCAAAATGCGCCGACATCTATCTCAAGGGCATCCTGGAACACGAAGGCAAGCCGTTTGACTCTGAGTGGATGCAGCAGACGTTCGACCGTTACTGGAGGGGCTACGCCCAGTGGGTCACGGACTGGACCAACAGCCTGCTTGCCGCGCCCCGCCCGCAAATGCTGAAAATCCTGCAGAGCGCGGCCAACATGGCTTCGGTCGCGAGCACCATCGTCAACGGCTTTGACGATCCGCGCACCTTCTACCCCTGGTGGTTCGATGCCGTGGAGGCAGACCGCTTCCTTGAAACCAAGGCCAGAGAAGCAGCCGTGGATCGCTTCGATCGGCGCGATTTCCGCAAGGCGCTCGGCCAATTCGCCACCGGTGTCACCGTGATCACCAGCCGCGCCATCGATGGGCGGCGGGTGGGCATGACCGCCAACTCCTTCTCATCGGTCTCCCTGGAGCCGCCGCTGGTGCTGTGGAGTCTCGCCAAGGAGGCTCCCAGTCTTGCCGATTTCACTGGCGCAAGCCACTTCTCCATCAACGTGCTTGCCGCCAATCAGCATCATCTGTCGCGCCAGTTCTCCACCTCGCAGCCCGACAAGTTCAGCGGCGTGGACTGCTGCGAAAGCACTGCCGGTGTGCCGCTCCTGAATGGCGTCATCGCGCGCTTCCTGTGCCGCAACGTCAAGCAGTACGACGGCGGCGACCACCTGATCTTCATCGGCGAAGTCGAGAAATACGAACGCTTCGATGGTGAGCCACTGGTCTTTCACTCGGGGTACTACCGGGTGGCCACGCGACACCCTGAAATCGCCCAATAACCTATTTGCAATCCCGCAATCCAATCTGCTCTCAAGGAGAATATTCATGGCCGGACAATGGATCACCCTCAACGCCGCTGACGGCAGCGGCAGTTTCCGCGGCTACCTTGCCACCCCGGCGTCCGGCAACGGGCCGGGGCTGGTGTTGGCCCAGGAGATCTTCGGCGTCAACGCAACCATGCAGCAGGTGGCGGACTACTACGCCGAAGAGGGCTACATCGTGCTGGTGCCCGACCTGTTCTGGCGCCAGGAGCCGAACGTCGAACTGGGCTACACCGAGGCCGACTGGCAGCGCGCCTTCAGCCTCTACCAGAGCTTCAACGAGGCCAAGGGGGTCGAGGACATCCAGGTCAGCCTGAGCGCACTGCGCCAGCGCCCTGAGCTGCTGGGCAAGGTGGGCGTGCTGGGCTTCTGTCTGGGCGGCAAGCTGGCCTACCTGGCCGCCTGCCGCACCGATGCCGACGTGGCCGTGGGCTACTACGGCGTGGGTATCGAGAATGCACTCGACGAGGCCAAGAACATCCGTGGTCGACTGGTACTGCACATCCCCGAGCAGGACAAGTTCTGCCCGCCCGAGGCGCGCACGGCCATCCTTGCGGCGCTGTCCGGGCGCGAGCACACCGAGCTGTACGTGTATCCCGGCGTCGATCACGCGTTTGCGCGCATTGGTGGCGACCACTACCACAAGCCTTCGGCACTGATGGCGCACCAGCGCAGCGTGACCGCGCTGCGCCGCGAGATGGGCCCGCACTACGACTTCTCGGCCCTGTGGGACAAGCACTGCGAATACGAGTTCGCCACGCGCAATGTGGCCGACACCATGGCGACGATGGTGGCGCAGCCGTACGTGAATCACATTCCCACCATGACGGGCGGGGTGGGCTCGAAGATGCTTGCGCGCTTCTACCAAAACCACTTCGTGAACAGCAACCCGCCCGACACGACGCTGATTCCGATCTCTCGCACGATCGGGGCCACGCAAATCGTCGATGAATTGTTGTTCTGCTTCACACACACCTGCGAGATCGACTGGATGCTGCCGGGCATCGTGCCCACCGGAAAACGGGTTGAGATTCCCCTGGTGGCCATCGTCAAGTTCCGCGGCGACAAGCTCTACCACGAGCACATCTACTGGGACCAGGCCAGCGTGCTGGTGCAGATCGGCAAGCTCGACCCCAAGGGACTCCCGGTAGCCGGTATCGAGACCGCGCGCAAGCTGCTCGATGAAACCCTGCCGTCGAACACCTTGATGAAGGCCTGGGACCGGTCGGCGGGCAAGTGAAGGGTCGCCGCTGACGGGCAGCCAGAAGCTGGCAGCTGCTGCTGGTGGCAACGTAAGGCGTGATGCATCGGCACTCGACCCGCTTGTCGAGCAGACCGACACGCTAGCGTGGCCGGGCGACTACCGCGTTCCCAATGGGATCGCTGGTGCACGTGCCGCCACCTCGGCCTGACGGAACTGCGGCCCAMAGCCTCTTCGGCCTCAGCTGGCTGCGCTGTGATGTACACGCCAGCAGCGACGAACTGCGGGTTCGCGAACTASGAAAATCAAGAAGTAGTTCGAGGCGGCCGTYGACGAGCTCGTCCTCTTCGAGGGCCCCGGGCGTTGCCCTSCGGGCGGGCATGATCGAACTTTCAAACACTTCTTCTCCACCAAATCGACAGCTCGGCGTGGCCTTTYCCGCTGCCGCCATTCGGTRGGCGAAACGGCAGCTTTGCTGCCTCGAAACATGARTTTCGAATGTCGCCTTTGGGCCCATACGGGTCATCCGCATCAAGCTTACGTTGAGCGCTGAAGCATGGATGCGCATCCAGCCCCTGACCGGTGACTGGAGCTAACCGGATACGCCTTATAAATATACATATATGCAACGCAAACCCAGACTAGACGCTCCCTGCGAGCAGGCTGGGGGTGCCGAATTGGGGAGCCACCAAGCCGTGATAAATGGACACGGCTGTCTCCCTACAACACGTTAGGCCGCACACAGGCTTCACGACCGCCATCAATTCCCAGAAGGAGCACCATGGCCAAGTACCTGATCTCTTTTCCAAGCGCGGCGATGGTTGTGCCCGATGGAGAATGGGGAGCGGTGGGCCGCGACGCACACGCTGTGATTGATGAGGCGAAAGCCGCCGGTGTTTACGTCTTCGGCGGCGGAATCGACGAAGACGTACCGCCCATACTCGTCTCTGCTGACGGCGCGGTTGCAATGGGCGGCTATCCTTGGGCGCCCACGCTCGACGGCGGCTTCACCGTGTTGGAACTGCCTTCGCGCGATGAGGCCATCGCGTGGGCGGCGCGCATCGCCAAGGCCTGTCGCTGCGACCAAGAACTGCGCGTCTTCGGGTTCGACCCGCAGTCCTAAGGACAGCACTGAAATGGCGCGGCAAGTGCGGCATAACAATTCATTCAAGCCGAACCCGCTTCGCGGGTCGGCTTATTGAGATTTACCAAATCCATGACAACCAATAACGTCCTCGAACGTTATCCAATCAGTGGATTGATTGGAGGTAGGTTGCATGGGCAAGAAGATGGACGAGGCCACGCGCAAACGGGTGCAGGCTGGGCGAATGCTGCTGGCGGGCAAGACCCCCGCGCAGGCCGCAGCGGCGGTTGGCGTGGCACGCCAGACCGTGTACACGTGGAAGGCCCGGCTCGATGAAGGCGGGATCGATGCGT
>NZ_JBFUIU010000463.1:0-7193 GCF_056401695.1 Variovorax sp. P4_D9 | reverse complement strand
CGGTTAACGCCCTGCTGGCGCGAATCTCGGTGGTCAATGCCTGAATGGCGGCTAACGCGAACTGGATGTTCGACTCGTCCGTCAGCAGCCCGTCCTTCAGCTTTTCGAACACATGGGGGATGACGACAGCCGGATGGACGACCACTCGCGACAAGGTGCTCGCGAGCGCCTCGCGCAACTGCGCATGCGCTCGCGCGCCGCCGGTGAAAGCAGGCGAGGCGCTGATGATGAGTGCATGCTTGCCCCGCAGCGATGAAGTCTGCGGCGGGCGTGACGCCCAGTCGAGGGCGTTTTTCATCACCCCCGAGGTGCCGGCGTTGTACTCCGGCGTGCACAGCACGAGGCCGTCCGCCTGCCGAATCGCCTCGCGCAGGCGCGCCACCGCGACCGGAGGGTCCTCGGTGTCGAGATCGCCGTTGTACAGCGGGAGGTCCGAGAGCGAATGCAACTCGAGATGGATCCCGTCCGGCGCCCGTTGCTGCAGGGTGCGGAGGGCGGCGGTATTGCTCGAAGCTTTGCGCAAGCTTCCGGAGAGGCCGAGGAGGCGAATCATGCTGAGAATCCTTTGTTGGAAAGAAATCAGTGACTGGCCCGGAACGGCAATGCGTCCCAGCCCCAGTAGCGCGCGTCGCGGCCCATGGATTCCTCGATGCGCAGCACCTCGTTCCATTTCGCCATGCGCTCCGAGCGAGCGAAGGAGCCAACCTTGAGTTGTCCGGCGTTCCAACCCACGGCCAGGTGAGCGATCGTGACGTCCTCGGTCTCGCCTGAACGCGCCGACACAATGGTGCCGAACCGTGCATCCTTCCCGGCCTGCAAGGCGGCCAGGGTTTCGGTCAAAGTGCCGGCCTGGTTTGGCTTGATCAGGACGGCGTTCAATTGCGACACCGCCGCGGCAGCGCGTACCCGGTCGGCGTTAGTAACGAGAAAGTCGTCGCCGATAATCTGGCAGCGCGAAGCGTACTTCGCGCTGAAGCGCGCGAAGCCCTCTGGGTCGTCCTCCGCCAATGGGTCCTCGATGGACAGAATGGGATAGCTGTCGAGCCAGCGCCCTAGCATATCGATCATGGCGTCCGTGTCGAGCATGCGGCTCTCCAGGGCCAATTCGTAGCGACCGTTCGCGCCAAATTCGGAGGCTGCGATGTCGAGCGAAATGCCGACCTGCGCACCCGGCTTCAGTCCCGCATCGACTATGKCCTGCATCAGCGTGTCCAACGCCTCCTCGTTCGAGGTGAACGCGGGCCAGTAACCGCCCTCGTCGGCCACTCCTTGCAGCTTGCCGGCGCGCCGCAGCAGCGCTCCTGCCGCACGATAGATTTCGGCAGTCCACTCCAGCGCTTCATCAAAGCTGGCCGCAGCAGGACACATCACCATGAAGTCTTGGACATCGACGCGCCGCTCAGCGTGGGCGCCGCCCCCAAAAATCTGGATCTCCGGCAGCGGCAACCGCACCGGCTGTCCGCCCGCTAGCAGCTGCCATAGCGGCACGCCAGCCGCGGCGGCCCGGGCGTGTGCGATTGCCATGGACGTGGCCACCAGCGCATTACCCCCCAGTCGGCTCCGGTTGGGTGTTCCGTCCAACTGAACCATCACTTGATCTAGCGCCGCCTGCTCATTGACATCGCGCCCCGCCAGGGCGCGGTTCAAAACCTCGTTGATCGCGCGACAGGCCGAGCGTACATCCATGCCTCCGAAGCGTGCCCCGCCGTCGCGCAGGTCGACCGCCTCGCCGCTGCCCATTGAAGCACCGGCCGGCGCGAGCGCCCGCCCCGTCAGCCCACTGCGCAGCCGTACCGTCGCCTCGACGGTCGGCCGGCCGCGCGAGTCCCACATGCGCCGACCGTGGACGCTCTCGATCGTTGTATCGTTCATTGGTATGTAGATGTCGTTGGTGTTACTCGACCGCTTTACGCGCACCGATTAGAACGAAGGCCACAGTGGCGGATCGGTCGGACTTGTTGCGCCATGCGTGGCGTGTACCGTTCTGGACCACGATGTCGAACGGCTTCAGGCGGGTCTGCACTGCGTCGTCGAGCTCCAGCCACAKGTCGCCGTCGAGCACGATGCCGTAGTCGACGGTTGGGGTCTCGTGCATGCCGTCGGGCTCGAATCGCTCCGCCAGGCCGGGGCTGACCGCGAGATTCTCTTCAAACGCGGCTTGGCCGTTGAAATCCGCGGCGGCGAAAACGCTGTCTGGTGGGAACGTGACGACCAGTAGCCGGGTTTCGCCGAGGGCAGGCACAAAGCTCTCGACGTCGAGCGTCGGATCCGCACCGCTAAAGGGAAGCGTCGGCGCGGCGGGCGTCGCCCAGACCAAACGCGACACCATGCCCGGGATGTGCTTGAACACGTCTGTCCGGGGCGGCACCGAGTGCATGACAACGTGGCCGCCGCCGTCCTGGCGCTGTCCCGTCACGATGCGATTCAGGTCAGACGGCACATTGCCATTGAGGGAACTATCAGACGCCAAGATATGCCTCCTTGATCTTCGGGTCATTCAACAGGACGGCGGGCTTGCCAGAGGTCACGATCCGGCCCTGCTCGATCACGTACGCGTGGTGCCCTATTTCCAATGCCTGGTGAATGTTTTGCTCGACCAGCATCACTGCTACGCCACGCTCGTTGATGCGTCGGATGATCTTGAACATCTCCGAGACGATTAGCGGCGAGAGGCCCAGAGAAGGTTCGTCCATCAGCAGCAGACGCGGTCGCGCCATGAGTGCCCGTCCGATCGCGACCATCTGTTGCTGTCCGCCGGACATCGAGCTTGCAATCTGCTGGCGTCGTTCCTTCAACACCGGCAATAGCGAGAAAACCTCTTCCATCGTCTCGCGGCTCGACGCCCGTGCACCCTTGCGATAGGCCCCCAGCTCAAGGTTGTCTTGCACCGTCATGTCGGCGAATAGGCGCCGCCCCTCCGGCACGATGGCAATGCCGTGGTCGCACACCCGGTGACTCGGTGCTGACGTAATGTCGACGCCGTCAATGAGCACCTTCCCCTGGCGCGGCCGAAGGATGCCCGCGATGGCGTTGATCAGCGTGCTCTTGCCAGCACCGTTAGGGCCCACCACCGCCACCACTTGGCCCGCATCGATGTGCATGCTGGCATCCCAGATTGCGGGGGCGTCGCCATACGACACGTGCACATTGAGAAGATCAAGCAGCATGGGCGACTCCCAAGTAGACATCGATGACCTTGGGATCCTGCATCGTTTCCTCAGGCTGGCCGAGCGCCAGCAGCCGTCCCTGGTCGAGCACAGCAACCCGGTCGGCAAGCGCCACCACCGCGCGCATCACGTGCTCCACGAACACAATGGTGGTTCCGGCGGCGCGGATGCGGCGGATCAGGTCGATGGCTTGGTCGACTTCAGTTGGCGTCAACCCGCAAAGAACCTCATCCAGCAGCAGCAGCTTGGGTTTTGCGGCTAGCGCACGCGCGAACTCGACGAACTTGCGCTCGTGGAGATTCAGGGACGCCGGCAGTTCGTGCGCCTTCTCCGCCAAGCCCATGAAGTCGAGCCAGTGCAAGGCGGAGTCTGCTGCATTGAGCGCCTTGACGTCTTGGCCAAATGCTGCGCACAGCTGCACATTCTCTAGCACCGTCATGTGCTCGAACAGCCTTGGGATTTGATAGGTACGCGCAATGCCGCGTGCGGCGACCCTATGCGGCTCCAGCGTCTCAAGAGACTGTCCATCCAGTCGGACGCTCCCAGACGTCATCGGAAAGTGACCGCTGATCATGTTGATGAGCGTCGACTTTCCGGAACCATTGGGGCCAACCAGCGCCAAGATTTCGCCACGGCGAACTGAGAGGGAAATACCGCCGAGCGCCCGCAGACCGCCAAAAAGCTTGGTGACGTTCTCGCACTCCAGCAGCGCACCGCCCGGCGCGTGGGCGTCGATCGACTGGAGCAGTGGCTCCTCGGCTGACGCCGCCGCCGGCTGAGCACGGCTGCGCAACTTCCGCAGCAGTCGTGGAGCGATGCCTTCAGGCAAAAACAGGATAGCCACGATCAATGCGAGGGCGACCCCGGCGCGCCCCAGCTCGGCGTGGCTGCCACCGACGAACAGGCTGAGCGCGACGGTAATCAGGGTCGCGCCCACTGCCGGCCCCACCCAATGCCGGGCCCCGCCCAAAATGCTCATCAGCACTACGTAGAGGGGCACCGTGATCGAAAACGTCTCCCCCACGGTGACGTAGCCCACGTAGCCCGCCTGCACGGCGCCTGCGGCGCCGGCGATGGCAGCCGAGATGGCGAAGGCGCCGACCTTGTAGCGGAATGTGGGCACGCCTTTCACCTCGGCCACGTCCTCGTCGTCGTGTATGGCCAACAGACCGCGCCCAAAGCGGGAATACAGAATGCCGCGGGACACCAGCAGAGCGATCACCGCCACTGCCAGGCCCAGCAAATAGATCGCGCCGGGAACCGAGGTGCCGAATGTCGGCATTGGCACGCCGCTGAGGTTCACGCCGGCACCGCCATCAATTGGGGTGTTCGACACAATCGCAGCCAGGACGTAGGTAACCGACAACGATAGCAACGCGAAGAACTCGCCGCGGAGCGTGTGGATGCGAAACACCACCGCGCCGATGCAGGCCGCCAGCCCAGCGGCCAGAGCTGCTGCCAGCGGAATAGTCAGAAGGTAGGGCAGCCCCAACTTCACGGACATCCCGCCTGCCGCATAGATGCCAGTGCCGAAAAAGGCCGCGTGGCCAAAGCTCCAGTACCCGGCGTAGCCGCTCAAGATTCCCCAGCTCGTGGCCAACGCCACCCAAAAGAAGATGACGTACAGATACGACAGATAGAAGTCGGGGGCTCCTGCGTAAGGCAATGCAATCAGCGCTGCCCCAAGAAGGCCGACGGCCGCTTTAATGGTCATGGAATTCACAGCCATTTCGGCTTCCAGAGCAACAACGCGATGAGGATGGAGAACGCGACCAGGGGCGCCCAGGCGGGATTTACCGTCGCCATAGTGATGGCCTCCGCAACGCCAATCAGCATGCCTGCTGCCAACGCGCCAAGGGGATTTGCCAGTCCGCCGATGATTACCACGGCAAATACCACGCCGATCCAGGCTTCGATCTGCGACGGCGCCAACGTGGAGGTCAGGGCGATGAACACGCCTGCCACGCCAGCAGAGGCGGAACACAGTCCGGCCAAGCCGTATGACAGCTGACGGGCATTGATCCCGAAGGCGGCCGCGATTGGGCCGTCATGGGCAGAGGCCCGTAGCGCTCGCCCGAGCAACGTGCGATGCAACGCCAGCCAGGCTGCGATTGCGATCAGCGCAGCGCAAGCGAATGCCGTGAGTTCGAGCACCGGAATGAACAGAGGCCCAAGCCGGATTGACTCTTGCGCGTAGGGAGTCTCGTACTTACGAAAGTCCGCCGACCAGATCCATTGGATCAGAGACTCGATCAGCACAGTGACGCCGAAGGTCACGAGCATTGAGGCGAACTCACTTACGTCGAAGCGGACGAATATCGTGTGGAGCGCCAGGCCAACCAGGAAGAAGGCGGGAACGATGATGAGCAATGAAGCGTACGCCGGCCAGCCGAACTGGGCGCCGAATTGGTAGGTCAGGTACGCGCCCAAGAACGCGAGGGCAAAGTGGCTCAGGTTGACCAGTCTTAGCAGACCCCAGCTGAGGCTCAGCCCCATCGCAAGAAGGCCGTAAATACCGCCAAGCAGCAGGCCCCCGATGCCCGACTGGAGCAGCAGCGAAGCGCTCACCCTTTTGCTCCCTCAGCGCACGCCCGGGGCGCGCAATGAATTCGCTGGGGGCAGCTGATGGCTTGGCGGCCCGCCACTATTTGGTCTCGAAGCATTTGTCTTGTCTCCTTGTGCTAACGTTAGCGCAATTGTTGGCGGGCTCGTTTCGTTTGTCAATTGGATAGATGACCCGGGGTTTACCCTAGTCTCGAGCCCGGCCTTTTGACGTTAAAAATGCCAACGTTTGCACAGGAGATGGCATGAATTCACTGACTGTCGTGAGGTACGAAAGAGAAGGCCAGGCGCACTACGGCGTCCTGGCAAACGGCGTGTTGGAACGCCTCGCTCGCTCCCCTTTCGAGGGAATCGTCAAGAGCGGAGAGCGAGACCGCCTCGATGCGGTCCGCCTGCTGCCGCCGGTGGCACAACCGCGCATCTTCGGCCTTGGCTACAACTACAGGGCCCATTCGCAGGAATCGCAAAAAGCCGTGCCCGAAATCCCGGTCGTCTTCATGAAGCCGAGCACCTGCGTCGTCGGCCACGAGGATGCGATTGTGTATCCACCCCACGGCGAGAACATTCACTTCGAGGGGGAGCTCACAGTGGTGATTGGCAAGACGGCGCGTCATGTCACGGAGGCCGATGCACTGGACCACGTCTTCGGCTACACCTGCGGCAACGACGTCAGCGACCGGGTGCTGCAGAGGCGCGAGAGCAGCTTCGGCTGCCTCTTGGCCGGAAAGGGCTATGACACCTTTGGCCCCATCGGCCCCTGGATTGTTACGGGTCTGGATCCGGCAGACCAGCGGATCATCACACGCGTCAATGGAACCGTGCGCCAGGACGGCAACAGCCGGGACCTGGTGTTTTCCGTACCGTTTTTGGTCGCCTACCTGTCGAAATACATGACACTGCTCCCAGGCGACCTGATCATGACTGGCACGCCGGCCGGAGTCGGTCCTATCAGCGTTGACGATGTGATTGAGGTCGAGATTCCGGCTATCGGCGTGCTGCGCAATCCGGTCGTCGCCGAAGCACACTGACGACGTGGCGACAGATCTGGAGTCCTCCGGTTCACCCGTGCAAGCCCTTGCCACAGACGAGCGAAGCGGCGTGCTATCGTCACCGCTTACTTGGTGGGGCTTTCCGTGGTAACGATTAAGGACATTGCCGCGCGGCTGAACGTGTCGGCTTCGACTGTTGGCCGAGCGCTGGCGGATGACTCCCGCATCAGCGCGGCCATGAAGCAGCGGGTTCAGGAGGTCGCAGGCGAGATCGGCTACGTGGCCAATCGGGCCGCTCGCATGATGCGCGGCGTGTCGAGCAACTTGGTGGGGCTGATCGTCCCCGACGTGCGCAACAATTTCTACTCGACGATTGCCCACGCGTTGTCCAAGTGCTTGGAGCAGGAGGGGTTCCAACTGACCCTATCCGAGTCGGACGACGATCGGACCGCCGAGTTGAGACACGTCCGCGAAC
>NZ_JBFUIU010000462.1:0-7198 GCF_056401695.1 Variovorax sp. P4_D9 | reverse complement strand
GCTATGCGATGCGCGGCGAGCATTCGAAGATCGTCTTCGACCTCGATGACCCGATGGGCGACAGCACGTGCGTGGCCTGCGGCGAATGCGTGCAGGCCTGTCCGACCGGCGCCCTGATGCCCAAGAGCCATATCGGCTCGCAGCAGGTCGACCGCAAGGTCGATTCGGTGTGCCCCTTCTGCGGCGTCGGCTGCCTGCTCACCTACAACGTCAAGGACGAGAAGATCGTCAGCGTCGACGGCCGCGACGGCCCGGCCAACCACGGCCGGCTGTGCGTCAAGGGCCGCTTCGGCTTCGACTACGCCCATCACGCGCAGCGCCTGACGCAGCCGCTGATCCGCAAGCCCGGCGTGCCCAAGCGCTACGACGAGGCGCCGCGGCCCGGCGACTGGAGCGAAGCCTTCCGCGAGGCGACTTGGGAAGAGGCGCTGACGTTGGCCGCCGGCAGCCTGCGCGACCTGCGTGACTCGCACGGCAAGAAATCGCTCGCTGGCTTCGGCTCCGCCAAGGGCAGCAACGAGGAGGCCTACCTGTTCCAGAAGCTGGTGCGCACCGGCTTCGGCAGCAACAACGTCGACCACTGCACGCGGCTGTGCCATGCGTCGAGCGTCGCGGCGCTGCTGGAAGGCGTCGGCTCGGGCGCGGTCAGCAACCAGGTGAACGACGTCGAGCACGCCGAACTGATCTTCCTCATCGGCTCGAACCCGACCGCCAACCATCCGGTGGCCGCGACCTGGATGAAGAACGCCGCCAAGCGCGGCGCGAAGATCGTGCTGGCCGACCCGCGCCGCACCGACATCAGCAAGCATGCCTGGCGCACGCTGCAGTTCAAGGCCGACACCGATGTCGCGATGCTGAACGCCCTGATCCACGCGGTGATCGACGAGGGCCTGGTGGACGAGACCTTCGTCCGCGACCGCGCCAGCAACTTCGAGGCCCTGCGCGAGAACGTCAAGGGCTACAGCCCCGAGGCGATGGCGCCGATCTGCGGGGTGCCGGCCGAGACCCTGCGCGAGGTGGCGCGCGCCTTCGCCACCGCCAAGGGCGCGATGGTGCTGTGGGGGATGGGCGTCAGCCAGCACGTGCACGGCACCGACAACGCGCGCTGCCTGATCGCGCTGGTCACGGTCACGGGACAGATCGGCAAGCCCGGTTCGGGCCTGCACCCGCTGCGCGGCCAGAACAACGTGCAGGGCGCCAGCGACGCCGGCCTGATTCCGATGATGTTCCCGAACTACCAGCGAGTCGACGACGCGGGCGCGCACGCGTGGTTCGAGAACTTCTGGGGCCAGCCGCTCGATGCGGCGCCGGGCTACACCGTGGTCGAGATCATGCACAAGGCGTTGGCGCCCGACGAGGATCCGCACAAGGTCCGAGGCATGTACATCATGGGCGAGAACCCGGCAATGAGCGACCCCGACCTGAACCATGCACGGCATGCGCTGGCGAGCCTGGAGCACCTGGTGGTGCAGGACATCTTCATGACCGAGACCGCCTGGCTGGCCGATGTCGTGCTGCCGGCCAGCGCGTGGCCCGAGAAGACCGGCACGGTGAGCAATACCGACCGCATGGTGCAGCTCGGCCTACGGGCGCTGAACCCGCCCGGCGATGCCAAGCCAGATCTCTGGATCATCCAGCAGATCGCACAGCGCATGGGCCTGAACTGGCACTACGAAGGCGAGGAGTCAGGCGTCGCCGCGGTCTACGAGGAAATGCGCCAGGCCATGCACGCCGCGATCAGCGGCATCAGCTGGGAGCGGCTGCAGCGCGAGTCGAGCGTGACCTATCCCTGCCTCGATGCCGACGACCCGGGCCAGCCGATCGTCTTCATCGACGACTTCCCGACCGCCGACGGCCGTGTGAAGCTGGTCCCGGCCGACATCATCCCGGCGGCCGAGCGGCCCGATGCCGACTATCCCTTCGTGCTGATCACCGGCCGCCAGCTCGAGCATTGGCACACTGGCAGCATGACGCGCCGCGCCAGCGTGCTCGATGCCATCGAGCCGATGGCCACGGCCTCGATGAACCAGGCCGACCTGGAGGCGCTTGGACTGGCGGCGGGCGACGTGATCACGATCCGCTCGCGCCGGGGCGAGGTCGCCATCCACGTGCGGCGCGACGACGGCACGCCGAACGGCGCGGTGTTCGTGCCCTTCGCGTACTACGAGGCGGCGGCCAACCTGATGACCAACGCGGCGCTCGATCCCTTCGGCAAGATCCCGGAGTTCAAGTACTGCGCGGTGCAGGTCCGGCGCGGCGGCGTGCCGGTGGCGGCGGCTGGCTACGGCAGCGGTGCGACAGGCGACAATGCGCGCCTGCCATGGACAGCCTCGACCTGATCAGAACTTTCCGCGAGGTCGCCTCGCATGGCAGCTTTTCGCGTGCCGCGACCCGGCTCGACGTCTCGAAGGCGACGGTCAGCAAGTACATCGCCGAGCTCGAGACGCGGCTCGGTGTGCGGCTGCTCAACCGCTCCACGCGCGCGGTCAGCCTGACCGATGCCGGCGCGCTGCTGCTCGAACGCAGCAAGCCGATGATGGAGATGTTCGAGCTGACCCAGGCCGAGGTGCAGGAGCACGCGAACCATCCCACGGGACGGCTGCGCGTCTCGGCGCCGCTGGGAGCGGGCCAGGGCGACCTGCCCAAGCTGCTCGGCCAGTTCATGGGCCACTATCCCGACGTCAGCATCAGCCTGCAGTTGACCAACCGTGCGATCGACATGGCCGAGGACGCGATCGACCTGGCGCTGCACTTCGGCCCGGTCGAGGACGAGAACCTGATCGTGCGCAAGCTGACGCGCCGCGACCTGGTGGTGTGCGCCTCGCCGCGCTACTGGAAGAAGCACGGCAAGCCGACCCATCCGCGCGAGCTGGCCGGCCACGATGCGCTGACCCAGTCGCGCCTGGGTTCCCATCCGGTGTGGCGATTCGAGGTCGACGGCCAGCCCTTCGATGTCGAGGTCAAGAGCCGCATGGATGCGACGGAAGCGGCGCCGCTGATCGAGATCGCGATGCAGGGCTTTGGCGTGATCTACATGCCCGAGATGCTGGTGCAGCCGCACGTCGACCATGGCGAACTGGTGCCGGTGCTGCAAGAGTACGTGCGCAGCGACATGTGGCTGTCGGCGGCCTATCTGCAGCGGCGCCACAACAGTGCCGCGCTGCGCGCCTTGCTCGATTTCCTAGAATCGCGCTTCAGCGGGCGAAGCAAGCCC
The DNA here is from genome assembly GCF_056401695.1 of Variovorax sp. P4_D9. Taxonomy (NCBI): domain Bacteria; kingdom Pseudomonadati; phylum Pseudomonadota; class Betaproteobacteria; order Burkholderiales; family Comamonadaceae; genus Variovorax; species Variovorax sp. P4_D9. The sequence continues at coordinate 3,984 of NZ_JBFUIU010000462.1, read as the reverse complement.
AGGGGCTGAGGAGGGCGGCGGCGTCGGTGTTCGGATCCGGCGCTTTCCCTCTGCCGCGCGCGGCGGATGAAATCGAATCGATTCGATGCGGCCTGGGGCGGGCTCACGACGACGGCGTACTCTGCACCGCGAATGTCCCCGGCCTGCGGCCTCCTCCTTTATTTCGCTGCGCAGAGCACGCCATCGACGTGATCCGTCACCGCGGTCGTTGATCGACGATCACGACACAGCGCTTCCCGTGCCGAGGGCATCGGGTGGCCCCGCAGCGAAATAATGGAGGAGGCGAAGCCGGGGGACATTCGCGAAGGGGCCGCCCGGTGTCCCTCGGCGTGCGCCCCTGCCGCCCGCCCCTTCCTCCCGGATGCCAAAACTTGCCGCCCATGAAACGAACAGGAATGGATTAAGCCTTCTGTTTCCTACTTTCGAAACGGCCTCGGATCCTAAGCTTGGACCCAGTCCAATGAACTACAGGAACGGGGTATGGCAAGACTGATCATCCTGGCTCGGCACAGCAGCGTGCGGYAGGTCAACATCGCGGGTCCGCTCACCACCATCGGGCGCTCCGGCAGCAACAGCGTGTGCATCGACAGCCAACGCGTGAGCCGGCATCACGCCGCCATCGAATGGACCGGCGACCGCTTCATGCTCACCGACATGGGCAGCCGTAACGGCACCTACGTCAACAACGAGAAGGTCAGGGCGCATGCCCTGTGCAATGGCGATGCGATCACCGTTGGCGACTGCCAGGTGCGCTTTCTCTACAGCCGGGCCCTGCCGCCGGCCGATGCGCTGCGGCTCCTGACCCTGCCGGGCGATCTCGTGGAGGCCGACGCCCCGATCAGGCGTACTGCGCTGCCGCCGCCGGTCGGCTCTGCTGCGGCATCTGCGTGGGGACGGCGGAGCGCTGGCGGCGCTCCGTGATCAGCCGCGCGGCCAGCTGCGCTGCCATCTCGAGTTTCCTGAGGTCGCGCGCTTCCAGGGCCGGATCGGGATTGAAGGTGTAGGAATACAGGGTGCCGTAGATCGCGCCGTTGGCGAACACCACCGGTGCGCTCAAGTAGCAGCCTGCGGGCACCTTGGCCCGGAGCACCTGCTTGCAGAAAGCCAGTTCGAGCGGCTCGGCCTGCTCGTCGATGAATTGCGCGCGCGCCGAGGGCTGCCGGCGATGCGAGACTTGCCGGCCGTCGACGAACTCGCAGGCGAACGCGGCCTCCATCGCATGCTGGTCGCGCAACAGCCTCAGCACCTGATGGACCGACGGGTCGAGCAGCGGGTCGCTCATGTCCGGGGTTGCCATCAGGAGCTCGGACACGGTCACCTCGAGGGCTTCGAGTTCGTGAGGGTGTTCGTAGTAGCTCATGCGGGTATCTCCGGTGGAATGGGTCCATTGGAGCGTAGAAACCGGCCATTTCTTGAAAATGAGAACTAAGGTTTCCTTTTTGTGCGGACCTTTGTCACGAAAATCGGCAACAGGCTGCTTGGGGAAGGGAAGACCCATACACGTGACGGCGCCGTGGGTGCTTCGGCTTCGGCTATCGTCGCCCGCATGGCGATCCCTGAAACCTCTTCTGCCGCGCCCCGGCCGACGCTCGACGTCGCAGTCGTGATGCGGCGCGAACGGCTTCACGGCCCTTCGAGCCACTGGCAGCCCTGGCGCTGGACGCTGGATTCGGTGGTGCCGGACGAGCCCGGCTTCGGCACCGAGCCTCGCCTGCTGCGCGACGACCAGGGCGAGCAGACCTGGCTGCATCCCGGATTCAAGGTCGAGTTGTACCGCGACGAGGCCGAGGGCTACCACCTCAATGCCACCACGCCGGCGCCCTGCTGGTTCGTGCTCTGGCGCATGGACGAGGAAGCGACCCTGGGTCCGGAGCCGATTCCCCGTCCGGTGGTCGTGACCCTGAGCTACTACGAAGCCGGCCGCTGGCTCGACGCGCAGGAAACCGTCGAGCAGGTGCCGGCGCCTGCCGAGGTGCTCGATTGGCTGCGCGCCTTCGTCCAGGCGCATTACGTGGCCGAGCCCAAGAAGCGCAAGCGGCCCGAGAGCTTCCGTCCGCTGGTGGACCGCTTCGGCAACGCGGCGAGCGTCTCGACCGAAAAGAAACGGGGCAGGGGGGCCGGCGATGTCTGACGGCTTCTTCGATCGCTGGTCGCGCCGCAAGCAGCAGGCGCGTGCGGGCCAGGTGCCCGCCGAGCCGGCGGCCGCCCGGTCCGACGACGAAGCGCGCGACATCGCTGCGGGCCCCGAGCCGGCGCCACTGCCGCTGCCGCCCGCGGAGGTGCCACCGCCGCTCACGCTGGCCGACGCCCAGGCGCTCGGCATCGATTCGGACTTCAAGCCCTTCATCGCCGAGGGCGTGGCGCCGGAAGTCAAGAACGCCGCCTTGCGCAAACTGTTCGCCGATCCACACTTCAATGTGATGGACGGGCTCGACATCTACATCGACGACTACGCCAAGCCTTCGCCCCTGCCGGAGAGTGTGCTGCGCCAGATGGCGAGCGCGAAGTTCCTGAACCTGTTCCAGGAAGAGCCTCAAGAGACTCCGGCGAACGATGGATTGGCCGACGTGGCACAGTCCGATCCCGGAGATCCCCCCAGCCCGCCGGTTGCCGATGCGCAACCCGCCAGCCAACCGACCGATGACCACCACGCTGATCTGCGACTGCAACCAGACGATACCCCTCGAGCCGAAGACGCTAGGGACCGCACTGGCTGAAAACCTGACCCTCCATTCCGCACTGTGCCGCCGCGAGGCGACCTCTTTCCAGCGCGCCATCCAATCCGGCGACGAGGTGGTGGTCGCCTGCACGCAGGAGAAGCGCCTGTTCGGCGAACTTGCCGAACAGACGCCAGCGGCCACCTCGCCGATCCGCTTCGTCAACATCCGCGAGACCGGCGGCTGGAGCCGCGACGCCCGCAGCGCGATGCCGAAGATCGCCGCGCTGCTGGCCGCCGCCAGTCTGCCCGAGCCGGACCCGGTCGCCACGGTGAGCTATGCGAGCCAGGGTCGGCTGCTGGTCATCGGCCCGCTCGACGAGGCCGAAAAGGCGGCGGCGCTGGTCGGCGACAGCCTCGAAGTGACGATCCTCTCCCAAGGACCCGGTACGCTCGGTGGCGCCCAGGAGCGGCGCTGGCCAGTGCTGGCCGGCCGCCTCGAATCGCTGGCCGGCTGGCTCGGCGCCTTCCAGCTGCAATGGACACGCGACAATCCGATCGACCTCGATCTGTGCACCCGCTGCAATGCCTGCGTCGCGGCCTGCCCCGAGCAGGCCATCGGCCTGGACTACCAGATCGACCTGGGCAAGTGCAGGTCGCACCGCGACTGCGAACGCGTCTGCAGCGCGGCCGGTGCGATCCGCTTCGATCGCGCGCCGGAGCGCCTTGACGGCGCGTTCGACCTGGTGCTCGATCTCGGCGCCGTGCCGGTCATCGACTGGCACGCGCCGCCGCAGGGCTATTTCCATGTGCCGGGCGGGCTCGCGCAGGCGAACGGCCTGCAGGCCCTGCTTCGCCTGCGCGAACTGGTCGGCGAATTCGAGAAGCCGAAGTTCTTCGACTACAAGCAGAAGCTCTGTGCCCACAGCCGCAACGAGGTGGTCGGCTGCAGCGCCTGCATCGAGGTCTGCTCGGCGCATGCGGTCACCAGTGACAAGGAGCGCCAGCGCGTCGTCGTCAATCCGAACCTCTGCGTCGGCTGCGGCGCCTGCAGCACCGTGTGCCCGACCGGTGCGCTGGGCTACACCTATCCGCGCGCGCCCCACCAGGGCCTGAAGCTGCGCACGCTGCTGTCCACCTACGCCGGCGCGGGCGGCCGCGACGCCACGCTGCTGCTGCACAGCCAGGAAGGCGGCCAGGCGCTGGTCGAGCAACTCGGCCGCCGGGCCCAGCTCGGCCGCGCCCACGGCGTGCCGGCCAACGTGATCCCGGTCGGCCTGTTCCATGCGGCCAGCACCGGGATCGACCTGTGGTTGTCGGCCGTGGCC
>NZ_JBFUIU010000461.1:0-7207 GCF_056401695.1 Variovorax sp. P4_D9 | reverse complement strand
CAAGAGTGACGTCGGCGGTGTCGCGGTGAACCTCACGCCCGAGACCGTGGGTCCGCGCCTGCAAGCGATGGCGTCCGAGGTGGAGACCAAGGCCGGCCTGCGGCCGCAGCGCTTCCTCGTGCAGGAAATGGTGAGTGGTGGCACCGAACTGATCCTGGGCATGCACCATGACGTACTCGGCACTGCCATTCTGTTGGGCATGGGCGGCGTCACCGCCGAGCTGTTCAAGGACACCACGATGCGCCTGCTGCCGCCCCATGGTGGCTTGAGCCGCCAGGAAGCGCTTGCGATGGCGAAAGAGCTGAAGACCTGGCCATTGCTGGATGGCTTTCGCGGCCGCCCCAAGGCCGATGTCGAGGCTCTGGTGACTACCATCGTCGCCTTCTCCCAGATGGCAGCGCATCTGGGTCCGCGTCTGATCGAGGCCGAGATCAACCCGGTATTTGTCCTGCCAGAAGGGCAAGGCGTGCGCGCCGCCGATGGCGTCGTCGTACTGGCTGGCTGAGCGGATCAGATGCGTATTGCCTCAGGATGCGGACAAGCTATGGAACTCATCGCGCAACTGGAGGACCTCGCCCCACCCCATGTGGTTGCCTCGGCGCGCGGCGAGGAGATCGTCTGGCGCCGCTTCGGGACGGGAACGCCAGTGGTGCTGCTCCACGGCGGACACGGCAGTTGGCTTCACTGGGCGCGCAACCTGGAGGCACTTGCGGCCCGGCATGCGGTATGGGTTCCGGATCTGCCGGGGTATGGCGAGTCGTCCGCGCCGGTGGAGCCCACGCTGGCGTCCCTGGTGGGTGCGCTCTGCGACACCCTGGACCACCTTGTCGGCGTGGGCACCGCTGTCCATGTGGCAGGGTTCTCGTTTGGCGGCCTTGTTGCCGCCAGCGTGGCGCGCAGCCGTCCCGCAGTGTCCAGTCTGGCCCTGATGGGGCCCGGTGGCCATGGAGGCCCCCGGCGCCCGCGGGGGGAGCTGCAGCAGTGGCGTAGCGCACACGCCCAAGGAGATCATGCGGCGCTCGCCGCCGCTATGCAACACAACTTGCGCGTGCACATGCTGCACGATGCAGCCAACGTGGACAGTGCTGCGCTGCAAATCCACACGCAATCCTGTCTGAAGACCCGCTTTCGGAGCAAACCGCTCTCGCGCACCGGGCATCTTCCCGGCATCCTTTCGAGCTACCTCGGCCCGTTGTTGCTCGTATGGGGCGAGCACGATGTGACGGCAGTTCCGCAGCAAGCATTGCAAGTGCTTGCCCGCGGGCGGGCGAACTGCCGAACACACGTCCTGCCGGGGGCCGGCCACTGGGTGCAATACGAGGCCGCAGACACAGTCAACGCGTTGCTGCTGGAATGGCTGCGCGAAACCGACCAACAATTGGATGAGGAAAGCTGACATGCACGCCACGCAGATCTTTGCCCGCTACGCAGCGGAGTTCCATCGAGAGCCCTTGCCGCCTGAAGTGGTCCACCACGCCAAGCGTGCCGTGGTCGATTGGTATGCATCTCTGTTTCCCGGCCTCAGCGCCGCCCCTGTGCGTCAACTCGAAGAGACCTTGGCTGAAGACCTGGACCACGGCCGAGCCTTCCTTGCACGTGGTCGCTCGGCGACTGCGCGAGCTGCGGCCCTCATCAACGGCACGGCCGCGCACGCCGCAGAGGTGGACGACAGTTTTCGCGATGCCATGTATCACCCCGGTGCAGCCACCATCGCTGCGGCCCTGGCCACTGGCCAGGATGTCGGCGCCAGCGGACTTGAATTCTTGCGGGGCGTCGTCCTGGGCTACGAAGTGTCGACGCGCATTGGGGTGGTCATGGGTCGCCCGCACTACGAGTTCTGGCACAGCACGGGCACAGTCGGCAGCTTCGGCGCGGCTGCCGCCGCGGCAGGCCTGATGGCACTCGACGAGGCTGCGTTTGCACACGCACTTGCCACGGCGGCAACCTTTGCCGCTGGTCTGCAGCAGGCTTTCCGCATGGACTCCATGTCGAAGCCGCTGCATGCGGGCCGTGCCGCCGAGGCAGGCGTGCTCGCGGCCCAATTGGCGAGACGGGGCGTGACGGGCTCGCTCGACGTACTTGATGGTGAGGCGGGCTTTGGCCGAGCCATGAGCAATGGCCCTGACTGGTCCGAAGCCGGTGCAACGCTGGGGCAAGACTTCCACATCGCCCGGTTGACCTTCAAGAACCACATCGGCTGCGGGCACACCTTCGCGGCCATCGACGGCGCGCTTGAACTGAAGCAACGGCATGCTCTCGAGGCAAGCGAGATCGAACGCGTCCACGTGGCGACCTACCGCCCTGCACTCGACATCGCCTGCTACACGCACCCCACAACCGCCAACGAAGCGCGCTTCAGCCTCACCTACATCGTGGCAACTGCACTGGCGCACGGCAGCGTACGCCTGTCCGCCTATGAGCCGGCCCGATTGAACGATCCAATGACCCGCGCGCTGATGGAACGCATCAGTGTCGCAATCGATCCGGAACTCGATGCCGCCTTCCCGGGTCAACGCGCGGCGCGCCTGGTGATTGAAACTCGCGACGGTCGTCGGCTCGAACATTTGCAGCCCAACCGCAAGGGTGACCCGGAGCAAGCATTGACGGACGCCGAGCTCGAAAACAAGTTCTTGGAACTGGCTTCGCCCGTGATCGGGCCAGAAAGTGCCCAGTCGCTGCTGGCAAACATTTGGGCCCTGGACAGTCAGACCACACTGTCTTGCTATTGAAGTGCGCCGGGGTCCTTCCTATCTTGCTTTCGCTTGGCGCCGTGATTCTGCGAGCTGAGCGACGGGCCCAGCTTGGGCCGCCGGAGCTGGAGGTCAGCTCTACTTGCAAGCGGTCGTAAGTCGATGCCCTACCAAGGACCGCAAGTGGCCGCGAGCACCAATTCGCGGCCGAGCCTGACAGCTGAACTTCGGCATGATCGCCCGGTTGGCCAACGACCGCTATAGGCGAGTTTGGCGCGAACAGGCAGTCCCGGCCATGACCGGTCAGTCGTGAGCCCCCAAGGACTGGAAGCTGACACTCATCCGGCAAAAGCACCTTCTTCAGTCAGATTCTCGGGAGCGAAGTGACGCGGTCTCATCAGAACGTGCTGCATTGGCATCGGCGAAGGCATTCTTCCTCTTTCGATCGCGTACTCGGAGATTCTGGGCAAGGGCCAGCCCGAGCTGATAGCGGCCAAGATTCCTGCCGCGCTGATCGGCAACGTCGTCGCCATTCTCTCGAGCGGTCTCCTCAACTGGCTCTGCGAAAAGCGGCCAGACCTTAGCGGCAACGGATCCCTTGTTCGGGCCGGCGATGACAAGGCCATGCTCAAGAAGGAACACCATCGGCCGATCGACCTGATGTTGACGGTCTGCTCCTCACCTGCTTGTTCTTCATGCTTGGCGAGTTGCTCGCCCCGCTCACCGGTATCCCCGGACCCGTGCTGATGATCATCAGCATCGTCATCAAGGTGTTCAAGCTCAGGCCTGCCAGCATGGAATTGGGGGCGCACCAGATGTACAAGTTCATGACGTCAAACCTGACGTTCGCGATTCTGGTCGGGCTCGCGTGCTCTCCGTGCCGTGGAGCCAGATGGTGGCAGCGCTCACGCTGACCTACTTCATGGTCTTCCTGGGAACGGTTCTGGCGATCGTTGCCTCGGGCTTCCTGGTCGGCCGCTGGATGAAGATGTACCCGGTCGAGTCGGCCATCGTGACGGCGTGCCACAGCGGTCTAGGCGGCACAGGTGACGTTGCAATCCTGTCGGCTTCGAATCGCATGGAGCTCATGCCTTTCGCGCAGATCTCCACGCGCATCGGCGGCGCGGGCATGGTGGTGCCGGCCACGATTCTCTTGAAGATCTGCCACTGAGGAGGGGACGCATATGCGCGCGCCTTACCAACCGCCGCTGCCGTCAGCAGCGCTGCGCTGGGCTTCGAAGCGGCCCAGCATGAAGTCGACGAAAACACGCGTCTTGGCCGACATGTTGGCTTTGCTGGGGAAAACAAGATAGATGTCGGCCGGCGGCAACGACCAGTCGGTCAACACGACCCGCAGGCGGCCGGATCGAAGGTACGGCGCGGTGTCCCACATCGACCGCATGAGGATGCCGTGCCCATCAAGTGCCCAAGTGAGCGCGCAGTCCCCATCATTGCTACTCAAGGGCCCCCTGACCTTGACAGTTTCGCTTCGACTGCCGGAGCGCAGGTGCCAAGTTCCGAAGGTGTCGTCACTTTCGCGAATGAACAGGCAAGGGTGCCGCTGAAGCTCTCCAGGCTGGGTCGGGTCTCCAACTCGCTTGAGGTAGGACGGAGCGGCGCAAAGAATGCGCTTGTTCGGGGCCAGAAGGCGCGCGGTCAGGCGGGCATCTGGAATTTCACCGAAGCGAATGGAGGCGTCGAAGCCCTGCTCAACCAGATTGACTGGGCGGTCGGTCAGATTGAGTTGCACCTCAACGTCCGGATAGGCGCGAGCGAACTTCGAGAGTGCCGGCGCGATGTGCCGGCGGCCGAAGCCCAAGGTTGCGCTGAGCTTGATCTGGCCTCGCGGGATAGCTTTCGCGCCGGCCACCTTGCGCTCTAGCTCGTCCATATCCGCCAACACCCGCGCACCTTCGCTGACGTAGATCTCGCCCTCGGGCGTGAGGCTGATTCGACGCGTTGTTCGGTTGAGGAGACGCACCCCCAATCTCGCTTCCAGCGCAGCCAGGCGCTTGCTGGCCGACGGAGGCGTCACACCCAACTGCTGGGCCGCACCGGCAAGCGTGCCGAGCTTGATCACCAACGTAAAAAACGCAAGGTCAGAGTAGGTATCCATGCTTTCTATTCGTGCCTCAAACGCAAGTATGAAGTGTCTCTAGAGCCATTTATGTTAGTGCAGGATACATCTAAAGTTCATCCCATGGATAGGGTGTTGCAACGCTGAGGCAGTGTTCTGCAAACCCGAAGCGCCCAGGCAGCGATCGAAGGTCCAAGCAGTTTTCACCGTCAAATCTATCTTCCAGGAGAGTCTCAATGACATCTCGTACCCTGTACCAAAAGCTCGTCGACTCGCATACCGTGACCAGGCTCGACGAACAAAACGTCCTGCTGTTCTGTGACCTTCACTTGATGAACGAGTACACCAGCCCTCAAGCTTTCGCGGGGCTCCACGAGCAGGATCGCGAAGTCCTGATGCCCGCACAGAACGTCTCGACGGTGAGCCATGTCATTCCGACCCACCCTGTCGCGAATCGCATCATTCAGAATCCGGCCGCCGCCCTGCAGGCAAGCAACCTCAAGCGCAACTGTGTTCGCCACGGAATCCCCCTGTTCGATACCAACGACGCGCTGCAGGGGATCGAGCACATCATCGCCCCCGAGCACGGAATGATTCGCCCCGGCATGGTGGTGATCTGCGGCGATAGCCACACCACGACCTACGGTGCCCTGGGGGCGCTCGGCTTCGGCATCGGCACGTCGGAGGTGGAGCATGTCCTCGCCACCCAAACCCTGGTCTATCGCACGGCGGATGACATGCGGATTCGGGTCGACGGACAACYGCCGATCGGTACGACCTCGAAGGACCTGATTCTCATGATCATCAGCTGCATCAGTGCGCAAGGCGCGCGCGGCCATGCGGTCGAGTTCTGCGGCAGCGCGATCAACGCGTTGTCCGTCGAAGCACGATTCACGCTCTGCAACATGACCGTCGAGGCCGGAGCCCGCGGCGCGCTCATCGCGCCGGATCAAGCGGCTATCGACTACGTCTTGGCGCGCGCACCGGACATCACCGGTGACATTCGTGATCGCGCGCTGGCCCACTGGGCAACCCTCTACAGCGATGACGACGCCGTGTTTCACATCGAGCATCGCTTCGACGCCAGCGACGTGGCGCCTTACGTGACCTGGGGCACCAGCCCCGATCAGGCGATCCCCATCAACGGCAACGTGCCGGCACCCGAGGGCACGCAGCGGCTCAGCACTGAGCAGGCGCTGCGCTACACCGGCCTTGAGGCAGGCATGTCTCTCGAAGGTCTGAAGGTGGATCATGTCTTCATCGGGTCGTGCACGAACGCACGGATCGAGGACTTGCGAGCCGTCGCGAAGGTCGTCGAGGGGCGGCACGTATCCCCAATGCTCAGGGCAATGGTTGTTCCTGGTTCAGGCGCGGTCAAGGTTCAAGCCGAAGCCGAGGGGATCGCCAAGATCCTCGTCGACGCTGGCTTTGAATGGCGCCAGCCTGGCTGCTCCATGTGCCTCGCGATGAACGATGACATTCTTTCCCCGGGTCAACGATGCGCGTCGACCACAAATCGAAACTTCGAAGGGCGCCAGGGACGCGGCGCTGTCACTCACTTGATGAGTCCCGCCATGGCCGCCGCAGCCGCGGTCACCGGCCATATCACCGACGTTCGCCTCATGGACGTTGAAACCTCTGAAAGCGCCGTATGACTGAACTTGCCAACCGTATCGAGGGCATCGCTGCCCCCATCGAGATCGCCAACCTCGACACCGATCAAATCATGCCGAAGCAGTTCCTGCACGGCATCGACAAGTCGGGGCTTGATCTGGGACTGTTGTGGGATCACCGCTTCACCGGCGACGGTCAGGTAAAACCGGACTTCATCCTGAACAGCCCAGCGTACGCCGACACCCGAGTCCTCATCGCCGGCCCGAACTTCGGCTGCGGCTCCAGTCGGGAACATGCCGTGTGGGGGCTTCAGCAATTCGGCATCCAGGCGATCATTGCTTCCGCCTACGGCGAGATCTTCTATTCGAACGCCATGAACAATCGCTTGCTGGCCGTCATGCTCGCCGAGGAGGAAGTGCAAGCATTGCTCAGCGAATCGAGGCAAAGCTCAACGCCACTGCGCGTGTCGGTCGATGTGGAGACCATGACGGTCAAATCCCCGCAGCACACCTTCGCGTTCACGATGAGCGCGCGCCATCGCAGCATGTTCCTGCAAGGCTTGGACATGATTGGCGCTTCCTTGAGCCACAAGGCGGAAATCGAGGCATTCGCTGCCCAACATTGGCAAGCCCAGCCGTGGGTGAAAGACGTCGCCGGGCGAACGAAGGCGCGCCTCGACGCGCTCTGAGACCCAGCGGCAACAACCGCAGTGCCCTCGTGGGCGCCGCAATTCATCAAACCCAGGAGACAAACCATGCATCGTCGTCACGTACTTCTCTCGCTTGCTCTTTCCATCGGCGCATCGATCGGAGCGCACGCCCAGACC